>DATFSG010000216.1:0-7182 GCA_035262765.1 Gaiellaceae bacterium
GCGATGTACGAGCGCATGGGCTTCGTCAAGGCTGAGGCGGGCCGCCTTTTCGGGGCGGCCCGCCCTCGTGGCCTCTAGCTGGCCCGATCCCGGGCCTTAGTTCCCAACCAGGTCGCGCGCGGAGCCGAGCAGGCTGTGGCACGCGCCGTTCAGCTCGCCGACCTTGCTGATCGGCGTGTCGTCGAAGGCGGCGTCCTCGAGTGCCTTCTTGATGTCGCCTGCCACCTGGTCGCGCTGCTGGTCGAGACCCACCAGTGTCTGGTCGGTGGCGAGGTATTGCGCGTCACCCGGACTGTTGCTCTCGATGCCCTTGGTCGCGAATTCGAGGGTATCGGTGCCGAACACGCCGACGCTGGAGTTGAGCTGCTTGTAGCAGTCCCCGAGGGTTGCAACGCCCCCCTTGTCGAGCGCCGTGTTCGGGCTGGTCAGGATCTGCGTGATGACCCGGCCGTCGTGCTCGTAGTCGTCGGTTAGCCCGAGCAGGTACATCATCGTGGGCCGGATGTCGGTCTCGTCGATCCAAGTGCCCTTGTTGTGGCTGTCTGTGACGATCTCCTGGCCGCTGTTCGGCCCCGCCGAGCTCGGGCCCGCATCGGCCGCGCTGCCGTCCAGGCCAAGGTGCTCGACGCCCGGGCCGGCGATGCCGAGGTAGTTGGTGTTGATCTCGGCGGCGAAGTCGCCGTGGTTGTAGGCGAAGCCCGGGTTCACGCTGACACAGGGCGAGTTGCAGTTCGCTGCTCCGTTGCTGAGGAAGTAGTCCGGCTTCCCGAACATCGTGAACGTCGGCGTCCTCGCCGGATCGGCGTTCACCATGTGCAGGATTCCCATTTCGGCGTGGTCAGCGAGGTAGTTGGTGATCGGCTGGGTCGTTCCCGTGTACGGGTTCGCCGCCGTGAGTCCGCCGACGTCGCGTTCCAGCGTCCGCGTCACGGAGCTATCCGGTCCTGGGTTCCCGTTGGCGTAGATGTACGGCGACGAGTCGGCCACCGCGGAAAGTGGGGTGGTGTCGTTCTTCTGCGTCGCCAACAACCCGGTCAGGTTGCCGGCCAGCTCACCGAACGAGCCCGCCGGATACGTGCATGGCACGTCCGGAGTCACCGTGTCACCGCTGACGGTCGCGCCGTCGCAGTTGGCCGGCGTGGGCTGAATCGCCCGGCCGACGTTCGCACCCGCTACGTGGTCGCCCTCGTCGGAGCTGAGCACGAACAGCGTGTTCTGCGGGGTGATCCCGTCCGCGGCCAGCCGCTGGAAGAAGACCCCGAACGCCTGGTTGTAGTACTGCGCCTGGGCGATATAGCAGGGGCTGCCGGGGCCGAGCGCGGCGGGTGCCCCATTACACGGGCCGCCGGTGCCCGACAGCGCCGGGATGTGCTCGTTCCCGTGGATGTCGGAGATGTACCCACCAGTGACGGGCACACCGGCTTCCTGCATGTCAGCCAGGTAGGCCAGCGTCTGGGAGGCGTTGATGGAGCTGAAGCCCGGGAAGCCCGGGGTGTTGAGGAAGGCGCCGTTGATCTGGTTGCCGTTCAGGTCCACGAGATTTCCGGCAGCGTTCGTGACCTCGTACCCGTTGTGCATGAGGTTCGGCGTGCCGGCCCCGAGTTGCGGGGCGACATACCGGTGTCCGAACAGCGCCTGGAAGCCGTTGTAGCCGCCTGGCTCGTCGGGCAGCGGGTCGACCGAGGCCGTGGGGGTCGGCGTGGTCTGGTCGAACTTGACGCCCGTGGCGTCGGCGCAGAACGGGCTCCCCTGCGCGCAGTGCACGGCGACACCGATGTAGTCCGCGGTCTCCGCGTCCTTGAAGGAGTCCGTGTCCTGCATGAGTTGCATGTTCTCGGGAGAGTTCACCCCGAAGAAATTCGGGATGTCCGGATTGGTGTTTTCCAGCTCCACGTTGGCTGTCCCGACGTAACCGGCGTCGCAGCCGGCGCGGGTGTAGGGCACCCACGGCGCCGGAGTGACCGTGTTCGGTGCCGGCGGCGGCGACGTGGTGGCTGGAGGTGTCGCCGAGTAGACCATCGACGGGTTGGTGTCGGTCGCGGTCGGTCCGGCGGGGATCGGATCCGTCCAATAGGCGAAGGCGCTCGCCGAGGTCGTGGTGCCGTTGGGGTTGTAGAACCGGTACGCGTTGTTCCCCGCCGACATCCCGTGCCGGTCGCCGTACAGCCCGGTCAGTGTGGTCAGGATGTCGTCGGCCGTGTGCGCGATGAGGGGCGTGTGGTTGTTCGACATGAACGTGCCGTTGTTCTCGAAGAAATGCAGCAGGTTCGGCATCAGCTCGAGATCGGACGGGACGTTCGGGTTGTCCCGGAAGAAGTGCACGTTGTCGAAGGTGAGTTGCACGACGTGCTGCACGCCATTCCCGAGGCCGCAGCCCGCTACGGACGGCGAAGAAATCAGAAACGGCGAAGACTTCAGAAGCGGCGAAGACTTCGGCCCCGGAGCGGCCAGCGCCGCGGCAGCGACGAGCCCTCCTACGAGAACTCCAAGACCTGTGAGCAGCGCGAGCCGTGAACCCCTCCTACGGCTCGGCCTCAACTGAACCTCCCTACCGGTGAGTCTGCGTGACCTCATCCGTCTTCCCCCTTTCCTGGACTGGACACCGAGATTCTGTTGTGTCGCCGCGAACCGTGCGGCGATCGAACGTCGGCGAGCCTATTCCGGTCCCGGCTGACGAAGGGTTTCGATCTCGTTTCGGCCACGTCTCAAATTCGAGACCTCGGACGCCTCGAGCTCCCGGCACTCGCCGGGCTCGAGCCCTTCGAGCGTCAGGCCCGCGTACGCGCTGCGGTGAAGCTGCGCCACGGGGTGACCCACGGCGGCGAGCATCCGCTTCACCTGGTGTTTGCGCCCCTCGTGCAGGACGAGCTCCACCCGCCCGTGGCCGAGGCGGCGAGCCCGCGCCGGCGCCGTCGGGCCGTCGTCCAGCTCGAGGCCGTCGCGCAGCTTCGCCAGCGCCTCCTCGTCCGGATCGCTCTCGACCTCGGCGACGTACGTCTTCTCGACCCCGTACCGCGGATGGGCGAGCCGGTGTGCGAGCTGCCCGTCGTTCGTGAGCAGGAGCGCTCCGGTCGTGTCCGCGTCGAGCCGCCCCACCGGGACGACTCGCGGCTCCCCGGGGACGAGCTCCACGACCGTCGGCCGCCCCTGCGGGTCACGCGCGGTGGTGACGACGCCGGCCGGCTTGTGCAGGAGGACGTAGCGCAGCCGCTGCCGTTGCACCTCCCGCCCGTCGACCTCGACCCGGTCGCGTGCCCCGACGACGGCGTTGAGCCGGCCGGTCTCCCCGTTGACGGTCACCCGGCCTGCCTTGATCAGCTCGTCCGCCCGTCTGCGCGAGGCGACTCCGGCTCGGGCGAGAAACGCGTTCAACCGCATCCTGAAAAGATACGAGGGGTGCCGCACTACATCTCGCTCATTCGCTGGACCTCGCAGGGGCGCATGGGGCTGCCGGCCTGGCGCGACCGCGTCGAGGACGGCGCGCGGGAGATCGAGGAGGCGGGCGGGAAGCTGGTGGGGGTCTGGGTGACGCTCGGGCGCTACGACGTCGTCGAGATCTTCGAGGCTCCCGACGACGACACGGCCCTCGAGGTCGTCACGAAGCTCAGCCACCACGGCGCCGAGCAGACTGAGACGCTGCGGGCGTTCACCCGCGACGAGGCCGAAGGCATCATCAAGAAGCTCTAGGCGGAGCGCTTTTCCGCAACCGCGTACAGGCGGTCGCGGATCTCGGCAGCGTCCGCGCCGACGTCATCGAGACGCGGCAGCTCCGAGAGGCTCTCGAGCCCGAACACGCGCTCGAAGAGCGGGGTCGTGCGGTAGCGGACAGCTCCGCCGGCAGCGCTGTCGCGGCCCGCCTCGGCGATCAGCCCTCGCTCGAGGAGATTCGCCACGGACGAGTCGGCAGCGACGCCGCGGATCCGGGCGATGTCCGGCCGCGAGCACGGGCCGACGTAGGCGACGATCGCGAGCGTCTCGAGCGCAGCTTGCGAGAGGTTCCGCTGCGCCGGCCGCTCGAACAGGCGCGCGCACGCGGCGGCTTCCTCGCGCGCGGCCCGGAACGCCCAGCCGCCTGCGACGTGCTCGAGCACGATTCCGCTCCGGTCCTCGGCGAAGCGCTCGCCCACGAGGCGCAGCGCGTCCTCGACCCGCTCCGGGTCGTCGTCGGCCGCGGCGGCGAGGTCCTCGACGGAGAGCGGCGCCGACGCGACGACGAGCAGCGCCTCGAGCGTGCGCGCGAGCTGGTCGAGCGGATCGGTCGGAATCAGGCGGAGCGGACTGTCCATTCAGAGGTCCTTTCTTCTCGGACGATGTTCTCCTCCGCAATGCGGGTCACGCGGATGGGGGCAAACGGCGCGGCCTGCTCAATCGTGAGCTCGCCGGCGCGCCGCAACTCGAGCACGGCCAGGAAGGCGGACGCCTGCTCGAGCCGCGTCATCTCCCCCACCTCCGTCTCGAAATCGAAGCGCGAGCGCCGGCGCAGGAGCGCACGGAAGCGCTCGAGGAACTGCGAGACCGGCGGGAAGCGGAGGGCCATGTGCGAGAGCGAGACCTCCGGCGGCTCCTGCGCGAGCATGCTCAACACCCGGGCGAGCGACTCGGGATCCTGCGGAGCGAGCGGGGTCTCGACCTTCGGCGCGAGCGGCGCCGGGCCTAGGCGGAAGTAGCGGTCGCCCTCGGCGGCGAGCCGCTCACGCAGCCACTCCGCCGCATCCTTGGCCCGCCGGTACTCCGCGAGCCGCCGTGCGAGCTCCTCCGCGGCCTCCGCGGGCTCGAGCTCGGCGAGCTCGGCCGCCTCGTCGGGGAACAGCCCCCGCGCCTTCAGCTCGAGCAGCGCCGCGATCAGCACGAGGAACTCGCCACACGCCTCGAGATCGAGCTCCTCGCGTTCGGCGAGCCGCTCGAGGAACGCGGTCACGATGCCGGCGAGGTCGACGTCCCGCAGGTCGAGCTCCTCCTTGAGGACGAGCGCGAGCAGCAGGTCGAAGGGCCCCTCGAAGGCGTCGAGGTCCAGCTCGAGCTCCCGCACGATCACGTCGGGGAGCGTAGTGCCGTTACCGGACGCGGCCCTTGGGGACGGCCATGCGCGGCCCGGTCGGCACCGGCCGCTGCTGCTGCTTCTTCCCCGGCTTCTCCGGCTTGTCGGACTTCTCGGACGTCTCGTGGAAAAACTGCCACCAGATGAAGAAACCGAGCGAGAGGATCCAGACCCCGAGCGAGACCCAGAAGTTGACCCGCATGTGGAGGAAGTAGTTGGACGGGTCGATCCGCAGGACTTCCTCGAACGTGCGGAAGGTCGTGTACCAGACCACGTACAGCGCGAAGAGCCCTGGCCGCTTGATGGTGAAGCGCTTGTCGATCCAGAGCAGCACCCCGACGCCGCCCAGGTCCCAGATGAACTCGTAGAGGAACGTCGGCTGGAAGGTGTTGAAGTTCGCGTACCCGGTGACCCGGTGCACCGGATCGATCTTCAGGCCCCACGGCAGGCTGGTCGGCTTGCCGTAGAGCTCCTGGTTCCAGTAGTTGCCGATGCGGCCGATTCCCTGCGCGAGCAGAAGTCCAGGCGCGACCGCGTCCATCATCAGCGTCACGCTGTTGCCCGAGCGTTTTACGACGAAGGCGCCTGCGAGAACACCGCACAGGATCCCGCCCCAGACGCCGAGGCCGCCGTCCCAGACCGCGGCGAAGCCGTACCAGTGCGCATGGATCGCCGGATCCTGGTTCCAGCTCGTGATGTCGTGGTAGAGACGCGCGCCGATGACGCCGGCGATGACGCCCCAGAGCGCGACGCGGAAAACGAGATCCCAGTCGCCTCCCCAGCTCACCCAGCGCTTGCCCGTCAGCCAGATGCAGGCCGCGATGCCGAGCAGCAGCATCACGCCGTACATGTGCAGCGTCAGCGGCCCGAGACTGAACGTGCCGTCGGAGGGCGAGGGGATATAGGCGAGGACAGCGCCGGTCACGAGCACGCATTGTGCCCGTGAACCCAGGTGACCGTCAGGTCAACCCAGGATCCGGAACGCTAGCTCGGGCGGGCAGCCGCGCTGGACGAGCTCGATCGCCTCGTGGAGATCGACGTCCAGGCGGGCAGCGAGAGCGACGGCGTCGTCGCCCGCGAAGCCCACGCGCATGAGCTCGGCGGTGCGCCAGCGCTCCACCCGGTCGAGTTCCGTCTCGATGATTTCGTGTGCCGCTGTATTCATCCGCAGTTACCGTCTTTCACTTTCGGAGTTCTGGGGCGAATGGATCTCCCCCTCCGGGGGGATTTCTGCGGGACCAATGGCCCATCCGAGTTACTGAATCGCCGCTGCACCGAGCAAATGCCGTACCGAGGCGAAGAAATCGGGCTGCGGGTCGACGCGGTACTCCGGGCCTAGCTCGAGGAGCTTCGGGCCGAGCGAGGTCACCAGATCGACGTAAACAGGCGCCTCGCCCGGGAAATCGCGTACCACGCCGGCCAGTTCGCGGATCACGCCTGCCGGAGCGCTGCGGGCATCGACTTTGAGCCGCACCTCGCGCCGCTCGGGCACCGCCTCGAACGCCGCCACCTCCTGCGCGATCAGCTTCGTCTCTCCCTGCTGCTTGTGGTCGACGCGTCCCTTCACGACGAGCACGGCGTCCTCGACGAGCAGCGGACGCGCGGCCGCGTAGGTCGAGTTGAAGACGACGACCTCGACCGAACCGGTCAGATCCTCGAGCTGGACGAAGGCCATCGGCTCGCCCTTCTTCGTCGTCGTCGTCCGCACCCCGGCGACCAGGCCGCCCGCGAGCACGGTCTCGCCCTCGCGCCGTCGCTCGAGCTCGTTGAGCGAGCAGTCGGTGCGCCGGCGGAGCTGGTCGCGCACCGCGCTGAGCGGGTGCTCGGAGACGTAGAGGCCGAGGCTCTCCTTCTCCATCCGCAGCAGCTCGCCCTTCTCGAACTCGCCGTCCGGAATCGTCGCGTGGTGGCGCGCCGACGACGCCGGCGAGTCGCCGAGGTCGAAGATCGACGCCTGCCCGAGCAGCCGGTCCTGCTGCTGCTTCTGGCCGTAGGAGAGCGCGTCCTCCAGCACGTGGAGCATTCCCTTGCGCGAGGCGCGGGTCGAGTCGAGCGCACCGCTCGAGACGAGCGACTCGAGCGAGCGCTTGTTCGCGACCGACGGATCGACGCGCTCGGTGAAGTCCCAGATCGATTCGAACGGG
>DATFSG010000217.1:0-5703 GCA_035262765.1 Gaiellaceae bacterium
CGACCCAGCGCATGCGGACGCCACAGCCGTGCTCCAGCCCGGCGTGCTTCAGCGCCTCGTGAACCGACAGGTACGCATCCTGGAGCTTCACGTACTTGCCGACGAGCGCAATCTCCACCACGTCGCGCCGGCTCTGCACCCGCTCGAGCAGCGCGTCCCAGTCGGAGAGGTCTGGCTCGCCCAGGTCGAGGCCGAGCCGCTCGCCGACGAGCCGGTCGAGCCCTTCCTCGTGCAGGACCCGCGGCACCTCGTACACGTCCGGCACGTCGGGGCTGGCGACGACCGCGCCCGGGTCGACGTCGGCGAAGAGCGCGATCTTGTCGCGGATGTCGCGCGAGAGCTCCTCGTGCGAGCGGCAGACGACGACGTCGGGATGGATGCCGATCCGGCGCAGCTCGTTGACCGAGTGCTGCGTCGGCTTCGTCTTCAGCTCGCCGGCCGCCTCGATGAACGGGACGAGCGTCACGTGGACGTAGACGACGTTCTCGGGGCCGACCTCGCGCCGGAACTGGCGGATCGCCTCGAGAAACGGCAGCGACTCGATGTCGCCGACGGTGCCGCCGATCTCCGAGATGACGACGTCCGTCGGGCTCGACTCCGCGGCGCGGCGGATGCGTGCCTTGATCTCGTTCGTGATGTGCGGGATGACCTGCACCGTCGCGCCGAGGAAGTCGCCCTTGCGCTCCTTGCGCAGGACGGTGTCCCAGATCGCGCCGGCGCTGTGGCTCGCGCTGCGCAGGAAGTTCTCGTCGACGAAGCGCTCGTAGTGCCCGATGTCGAGGTCGGTCTCGGCCCCGTCCTCCGTCACGAACACCTCCCCATGCTGGAACGGGCTCATCGTTCCCGGGTCTACGTTGAGATACGGGTCGAACTTCTGCAGCTGCACGCGCAGGCCGCGCGCCTTCAGCAGCCGGCCGAGCGAAGCGGCGACGATTCCCTTGCCCAGAGCCGACACGACGCCCCCGGTCACAAAGACGTACTTCGGGGCCCGCGTGCTCACGGGATTTCAGGGTAGCAGCCGGTGCGGCGGACGCCTATTCCGCCGGCGGACGGACAAGGGCGGCGAGCCCCGCCAGCGCTTCCGAGGGGACGCTGCGCCCCATGCCGCTGAACCGGGGAGACTCGACCGCGATCGTCATCTGTGTCTCGCCGTCCTCCACCGGCTGGAGGTCGAGTTCCACCTCCGCGTGCTCGCCGCTCAGCTGGAAGGCGACGTGCTGGAGCGGGACGACACTGAGGATGAGCAGCGACCCGCCCAACTGCGGACGGTGGCGGAAGCTCGGACGCTCCGTGCCCTCGAGGTTCCAGTGCGCGCCGGGAGCGAGCGCGTTCCGCACGCTCGGCTGCGCGCTCACGAGGCCGGGCCACCACTCGGGCCAGCGCGTCGGGTCGGCGAGCACCGACCAGACGACCTCGACCGGCGCCGGCAGCGTCCGCCTAGCCTCGTACCGCGGCAAGGAACTCCTGTCCCCCGAGCATCCGCTCGAGCTCTGCTTTCCGTTCCTCGTCGCCGAGCAGCTCGATCCGCGTGTGCGTCGGATCTCCAGGCGTCTTCTCCACGCGGAAGTGACGGTCTGCGAGTGCGGCGATCTGCGGGAGGTGCGTGATCGTCACCACCTGGGCGTGCTCCGCGAGCCGCCGGAGCAATGCGCCGACCGCGTGTGCGGTCTCGCCGCCGATCCCGGCGTCGATCTCGTCGAAGACGAGCGTGTCGCCACCGGCCACGGCAGCGATGGCGAGAGCAATCCGTGAGAGCTCCCCGCCCGAGGCGGTCTCCGCGACCGGCGCGAACGGGAGGCCCGCATTCGGGCGCACGAGGAAGGCGGCCTCATCGGCTCCGGTCTGGCTCGGCTCGTCCCGTTCCCGCAGCTCGCAGACGAACTCGCCCTCGCCCATGCCGACGCCGCGGAGCTCGGCCGCGACGGCGTCGGCGAACGCGGGCGCGGCGGCGTTTCGCTCGGCCCGCAGCTCGAGCGCGAGCGCCTGGACTCCCTCCTCGGCCGCCGCGAGCTCGCGTGCCGCGACCTCGGCGGGATCGGAGCCGTCCTCCACCGCGCCGAGCTCGGCCCGCGCCTCCTCGCGACGCCCGAGCAGCTCGTCATAGGTCGCGCAGCGGAAGCGGCGTTTCGCCTCGGCGATCCGGTCGAGCTCGGCCTCGAGCAGCTCGAGCCGGCCCGGCTCCGCTTCGAGCGAGGCCAGAAAGGCGTGGAGGTCGGATGCCGTCTCGCGCAGGCGGAGCTCGACGTCTCGCAGCTCGTCGCCCGCGCGCTGCAGCTCCGGCGCGAGCCGTTCGAGCGGCGCGACCGAGCGTTCGGCGAGTGCGACGAGATCGGTCGCTCCCTCGCCGTCGTCCGGGGTGAGCGCTGCTGCGGCCGCGTCGGCCCCGTCGGCGAGCTCGGCGACGTGCCGGTGCCGCTCGCGCTCGGCTCGCAGCTGATCCTCCTCCCCGGGCTCCATGCCTTCGGTGTCATCGACGAGCGCGCGGAGCTCCGCCACGCGAGCCTCGGCGAGCGCCGCGTTCGCTGTCAGCTCGTCGTGCCGGCGCCGAGCGCCCTGAAGCTCGCGCCACGCCGTCCGCGCGGCGGCGCGGCGGGCAAGCTGCTCGCCGCCGCAGAAACGGTCGAGCACCTCGAGCTGGTAGGCCGGGCGCGCCAGCCGCCGCTGTTCGAACTGGCCGGACATCGCGACGACGCGCTCGACGGCGGCCGCGACGTCCTCGCGCGCGGCGGCGCGTCCCCACGCATAGGCACGGGTCCTGCCGTCGCCGAAGACCCGCCGGGAGACGACGAGCGCGTCCTCGTCCTCCGGGCGCAGCTCCCCGAGCTCCTCGAGCTCGTCCGGAAGGTCGAGCTCCGCCTCGACGTAGGCCTCCTCGGCGGCGGCGGCGCCGACGTACGAGTCGTCGCCCTTCGCGCCGAGCAGCAGGCCGAGCGCCTGGGCGAGGATCGTCTTGCCGGCACCCGTCTCTCCGGTGATCGCGTTCAACCCCGGCGCGAGCTCGAGCTCGGCCTCATGGATGAGGACGAGGTTCGCTATCCGCAGGCGCCTCAACACGCGTCCGAGGATAAAGAGCCGCCCCGACGCCCGCCATTGGCCTAGCCGGACAGCTCTGCCAGGAGAGGGACTCGACTGCGCACGCCGAGCTTCGCGTAGATGTGCTCGACATGCGTCGCCACCGTCTTTGGGCTGATTACCACCTGCCGCGTGATCTCCACACCGCCGGGACCGATCACTGTGGCGGGCACGACCAGAGCGGCCGGCCCGCCGTCGACTCCGGTCTCGTGTTCGACTCGTTCGGGCCGTAATCCGGCCAACGGTGGGCCCGCTCCGGCGGGCCCACCACCTATCCCGCGAAGGTCTCCCGGTAGCGCCGGAAGAACGTCGTCTCCGGCAGCGTCGCCAGCAGGCTCCGCTCGTCGCCGAGCCGGATCGAGAGCGCCGCTTCGGGCGCGAGGTCGCCCTTGCGGTGGCCGTCCATCAGGACCGCGGCGCCGACGTCGGCGGTCGCGTTCCTCACGGTCAGCTCGGCGCCGCGCGGCACGACGAGCGGCCGCGCATGCAGCGAGTGCGGCGCGATGAAGGTGATCGCCATCGCGTCGAGCCCGCGCACGAGCACGGGGCCGCCGTTCGAGAGGTTGTACGCCGTCGAGCCCGACGGCGTCGAACAGATCATCCCGTCGCAGGAGACGACGCCGAGATCCTCGCCCGCAACGGACCAGCCGAGCTCGATCATCCGGCCGAGCGTCGAGCTCGTGGCCACCACGTCGTTGACCGCGACGAGCGTCTGGCCGTCCACCTGCGCCTTGAGCGTCGGCTGCTCGATCGTGACGTACTCACCCGCGAAGACGCGCGCCAGATCTTCCTCGAGCCGATCCGGCGCGATCGAGGCGAGGAAGCCGACGCGACCGAAGTTGATGCCGATGACCGGGATGCCCGTGCCGAGCAGCCGCGCAAGCGTGCGGAGAATCGTCCCGTCACCGCCGACAGCCACCGCGAGCTGCGCCGCCTCGGGCTCGTCCACGAGCTGCACGCCGGCGCTCTCGGCCACCGCGCGCACCCGCTCGATCGCGCCGTGGACGTCGACGCGGCCGTGCGCGACGACCGCGGCCGTCTCAACCGGCGAGTGCGTGCTCGATCCGCTCGTCGAGGTCATCGGGAAGCGTGGGCTGCTCGGAATCTACGAGGTGGAGGAAGATCTCCCGGTTCCCCTTCGGCCCCGGGAGCCCCGAGTCTACGACGCCGCGCACGCTCGCTCCCCACGACGGCGCCGCCTCGGCGACCTCACGCACGACGCGCCGCCGCACCTCGTCGTCGCGCACGACGCCTCCCTTCCCGACGTCGGCACGGCCCGCCTCGAACTGGGGCTTCACGAGGACGACCGCCTCCCAGCCCGGCGCGCAGAGACGCAGCACCGGCGGCAGCGCGAGACGCAGCGAGATGAAGGAGACGTCGCAGACTGCGAGCTGCGGCGCGAACGGCAGCTTCGTGAGCGTGCGTGAGTTCGTCCGCTCGAGCACGGTCACGCGCGGGTCGGAACGGAGGCGCGGGTGCAGCTGCCCGTAGCCGACGTCGACGGCGATCACGCGCGCAGCGCCGCGCTGGAGCAGGACGTCGGTGAAGCCGCCGGTCGAGGCGCCCACGTCGATGCAGTCAAGACCCGCCGGGTCGACACCGAGCCCGTCGAGTCCGTGCGCGAGCTTCTCCCCCCCGCGCGAGACGTACGGCGGCGGGCGCTCGACCGCGAGCTCGGCATCCTCGTCCACCTGCTGGCCGGGCTTGTCGTAACCGTGGACGAGGCCGGCGAGGACGAGCGCCTGCGCCTGCGCACGCGACTCGGCGAGCCCGCGCTCGACGATGAGGACGTCGAGGCGCTTCTTCATTCCCGGTAGCCGGCCCCGCCGCGGAGCCACTCGACGTCGGGCTCCCAACCGTCGATGACATCGCCGAAGCCTGCGCTCCGAGCCGTCGCCTCGATGCGATTGAACAGCTCGTGCAGGGCCTCGGGCTCGCCCGTGAGGACGCGATCGAGCAGCGGGAGAAGCTCGTCGGCCGTCCAGCCATCGAGCGGATGGTGGCGCAGCTCCCACTCGACGTACTTGTTGTACGGCCGGACGCGATTCTCGAGCGCGAAGATCGTCCGCAGCGCCGGCGGGATCGCCTCCACCGCGTCGAGGCGCGTCCCGTAACGAAGCGAGCGGTACGTCTGGTTGACGTAGTCGTCGAGGGCCTCGCGCACGATCGAGTCCCGGCTGCCGCTCGGCAGCGACTCCAGCTCGGCGACAACGCCCGTCAGCTCTCCGCCCGTCTTGTCGAGGACGACATCGGCGTGCGCCGCGGCGTAGCGGCCGTGCTCCGACGAGATGTCCCGCAGCCCGTCGAGCGTCGCGCTCACGATCTCGACCTGGGCGCCGTGGGTGTACGGGAACTCGCCGTCGAACGCCTCGCGAGCCGCGACGTCGGCCAGCACGACGCAGACGTCCCAGTCAGAGCGCTCGTCGACCAGGTAGTTCCGGCCGCGGGAGCCGAACACGTACAGGCCGACGATCTCCTCGCGGGAGCGCGCGACCTCGAGCAGATCCTCGAAGTTCAAGCCGCGAGGTGCTCGACGACGCGATCCGCGAGCTCGGCGAACACGGGCGCGACGCCGTTGACTCGTGCGAAGGAGGGGTCGAGCGGGATCGACGCCAGGAGCTCGACCTCCCG
>DATFSG010000218.1:0-4811 GCA_035262765.1 Gaiellaceae bacterium
CGGCGCCCAGCGCGTCGGTGTGGTCAGCCTCGGCGGCGGGCTGCGCTCGTACGAGATCGACGGCCGCGAGCTGCTCGATGGGTTCCCGGCCGGGGCTCGGCCGGAACGAGGCCGCGGCCAGGTGCTCGTCCCGTGGCCGAATCGGATCAAGGACGGGAGCTACGAGTTCGACGGCAAGCAGATGCAGCTGCCGCTCACGGAACCGGAGCACGGGAACGCGATCCACGGGCTCGTCCGAGGCGCCACGTGGAACGCCGGCCCGGCATCCGACCATGTCGTCATGGACTGCCTGCTCGAGCCGCAGGCGGGCTACCCGTTCGCGCTTGCGCTCAGCGTCGAGTACTCGCTCTCGGACAGCGGCCTGACCGTGACGACGACTGCTCGGAACGTCGGTCCCGAGTCGTGCCCGTACGGGTGCGGACAACATCCCTATCTCACTCTCGGGACGCCGAAGATCGACACGCTGCGCTTGCAGGTGCCGGGCCGCGTCGTCATCTCGTCCGACGAGCGTGGCGTCCCCGTGAGCACCGGGCCGGTCGACGGCACCGCGTACGACTTCCGTACGAGTCGCGCGATCGGCGGAACGGTGCTCGACAACGGGTTCACCGACCTCGAGCGCAGTGCCGACGGCCGCGCGCGCGTCCTCCTCGACGACCCGGACAGCGGCGCGGGAATCACGCTCTGGGTCGACGAGAGCTACCCGTTCCTCATGATGTTCTCGGGGGATCCGTACCCCGACCTCGCGAGGCGGAGCATCGCCGTCGAGCCGATGACCTGTCCGCCCAATGCGTTCCGCACGCACGACTCGGTGATCGTTCTCGAGCCGGGCGAATCGACCTCGAGCACGTGGGGAATCGAGCCACGGCTTGCGCCACTGGGAGGTAACGATGTCGAGTAACGACCGTCCTCGTGTGTTGATCCTCGGCGGTGGGTTCGCCGGCGTGGGTGCCGCACAGAACCTGGAGAAGTCCGACGCCGACGTCGTGCTGGTCGACCGGCACGACTACCACACCTTCCAGCCGCTTCTCTACCAGCTTGCGACCGGCCTGATCGAGACGACGGCGGTCGGGCACTCGCTGCGCGACCTGCTCTCCCGCCACAACACCGTGGTGCACAAGGCGGGAGTGACGGCGATCGACCTCGAGAAGCAAACGGTGGAGTTCGACGAGATCTCTCCGCTCTCGTACGACTATCTCGTCTTCGGACTCGGCGCGGAGGTCAACTTCTTCGGCACCGCGGGAGCCCCTCACCACGCGTTCCCGATGTACACGCTGCCGCATGCGGTCCGCCTCAAGGACCATCTGCTCGAGCGGTGGGAAGCGGCCGATCGCGATCCGAGCTTGATCGAAGACGGTGCGCTCAACGTCGTCGTCGTCGGCGGAGGCCCGACCGGCGTCGAGACAGCAGGCGCTCTCGCGGAGCTCTACCTGGGTGACTTCGAGAAGGACTACCCAGACGTGGAGCCGGGGGAGGCGAGGGTGATCCTCGTGGAGGCAGGACCGGAGCTCTTCTCCATGTTCAAGCCCAAACTCCGCGAATACGCCGAGAAGGCGCTGACCGACCGAGGCGTAGAAGTGAAGACGGGTACGGCCGTCGCGTCGGTGGAGCCGACGCGCGTAACACTGAAGTCGGGCGAGACGCTCGCGGCCCACACGCTCGTCTGGGGCGCCGGCCTCCAGGGCAATCCGCTCGTCCAGTCGCTCGGACTCGAGCTACAGCGAGGGAACCGGATCGGCGTCGGCCCCGACCTCACGCTTCCGGGGCATCCGGAGGTCTACGTGGTCGGCGACGTCGCGGCGATCACGGACGCCAAGACAGAACAGGTGCTGCCGCAGCTCGGCTCGGTGGCACTTCAGTCCGGCGAGCACGCCGGCAAGGCGATCGCGGACCGGCTCGCGGGTAAGGACCCAGAGCCGCTCAAGTACAAGGACAAGGGGACGATGGCCACGATCGGCCGCGGCGCTGCAGTTGTTCAGATGCTCGGCGGGCGGACGATGACCGGTTTGAAGGCGCAGGTTGCGTGGGGGACTGTCCACGTTGCGCTCCTGCCGACGAACGAAGATCGTGCGAAGGCCGTCGTCGACTGGGTCGGCGCCGCCACGACACACCAGCGGGTCGGTCGGATCACAGTGGAACGCTCCTAGCTTGCGATGCTGATTTTTGCGTCGAACCTCGCAGCGGCGCGGAGCCAGATGGCGTTCACACTGGGGTTCCACATCATCCTGGCTTCTCTGGGCGTGGCGCTGCCCGCGATGATGCTGATCGCGAACTACCGTGGCCTGCGCCACGAGGACCCGGACGCGTTGAGGCTCGCCAGGCGCTGGTCAAAGGCGGTCGCGGTCACATTCGCGGTCGGCGCCGTGACCGGGACGGTGCTCTCGTTTGAGTTCGGGCTCCTTTGGCCGGGGTTCACCGGCCGGTTCGGCTCGGTCTTTGGAGTGCTGTTCGCGATCGAAGGCGTCTTCTTCTTTCTCGAGGCGATCTTCATCACCATCTACATCTTCGGCTGGAAGTACCTCTCGCCGTGGGCCCACTTCTGGTCGGGTGTCCCGGTCGTAATCACTGGTCTTGGCGGCGCGTTCTCGGTAGTCGCTGTGAACTCCTGGATGAACCAGCCTCAAGGGTTTTCGCCGACCTCGGGCACCGTCACCTCGGTCGATCCGTGGAAGGTGATCTTCAACCCGGCGGTCTCGTACGAGGTGCCGCACATGATCCTGGCGGCGTACCTCGTGACCGGTTTCCTGCTCGCGGGGATCTACGCGGTTGGGATGCTGCGTGGCCGGCGCGACCGCCTGCACCGCCTGGGGCTACTGATCCCGCTGACCGTCGCGTGCATCGCCACACCGATCCAGTTCGCGGTCGGAGACACGGCTGCCCGGGCGATCGCCCACGACCAGCCCATCAAGTTCGCGGGAATGGAGTGCGTGCAGCACACATCGACCGACGTCACCGAGTACATCTTCGGGCGGTGTACGTCGAGCGGCGTGAAGGGCGGGATCGGGATCCCAGGCTTCGACTCGTTCCTGGTCGGTTGGAGCACGAGCACGAAGGTAACCGGACTCGACTCCGTCCCACCCAACGACCGCCCACCTGCCAACACGATGCTGCACTGGGCGTTCGACACCATGGTCGGGATCTGCTCGCTGCTGATCCTGCTTGCGCTTTGGCTGGGGGTTGCCTGGTGGCGCAAGCGCGACTTCCCGCAATCGCGGTGGTTCCTGCGCGTCGTCGCCGTGTCGGGCCTCGCATCCGTGGTCGCCCTCGAGAGCGGCTGGATCGTGACCGAAGTGGGTCGCCAGCCCTGGATCGTCTACAACGTGATGCGCACCTCGGACGCGGTCACCCATGCGCACGGCATCTGGATCACCTTTGGGCTGATCCTCGCGCTCTACGTCGGGCTCGGCGCGACATTGATCATCTCCCTGCGGGCCATGTCGCGGAGGTGGCGGCGAGACGACGCGGCGTTGGACGACGTGCCGTACGGGCCAGAGTCAGGGCCGGCTCCCGAGCTGGTGGAGGGGTCGACGTGAGCGAGGCCGACGCAGTCGCCGGCGTCCTTCTCGTCGGCGCGACGATGTACGCGATCTTCGGCGGCGCGGACTTCGGGGCCGGCGTCTGGAGCCTGCTCGCAGGTAGCGGCGAGCGGGGTCGACGGCCTCGCGCCCTGATCGACTGGGCGATCGGGCCGGTCTGGGAGGCCAACCATGTGTGGCTGATCTTCACGCTGGTCGTGCTCTGGACCGGCTTCCCCACGGCGTTCGAGTCCCTCTTCTCCACGCTCTTCATCCCTCTCAGCCTCGCGGCGCTCGGGATCGTGCTGCGGGGGGCCGGGTTTGCGTTCCAGCACACCGCGCGGCGCGCCCGCGGGCGTGCGATGGCTGCGTACTTCTTCGGGTTCGCATCACTGCTCACGCCGTTTTTCATGGGCACCGTGGTGGGAGCGATCGCGGGCGAGCGCGTGCCGGTGGGAAATGAGGCCGGCAACCTGGTGACGAGTTGGCTTAATCCGCTGTCCCTGGTACTCGGCGCGCTCTTCGTCGCAACGGGCGCGTACCTGTCCGCGGTGTTCCTCGTCAGCGAGGCCCGACGCGCGGCAACCTCCGACCTCGAGCGCTACTTCGTCAACCGCGCGCTCGCCGCCGCTCTCGTGGCCGGCGCGCTCGCAGTTGCCGGGCTGATCGCGCTGCAACGGGACGGACGCTTCGTCTTCGACGGTCTGAAGGGCGATGCGCTTCCCCTCGTGATCGCGTCGTTCGCGTGCGGACTGGCCGTGCTCGTCCTGCTGAAGCGCGGCGCCCGGCGCGGCGCGCGCCCACTCGCGGCCGGCGCAGTCATCGCCGTGATCTGGGCCTGGGGCGTCGCGCAGCACCCGTACCTGCTCCCGCAAGTGCTCACGATCGATGCGGCCGCGGCGCCGGGCACGACCCTCACGGCGGTGCTGATCGTCTTCGGCGTCGCCGTGGTGGTCGTGCTCCCGGCGCTAGGCCTTCTGTTCACGCTCGTTCAGCGCAACCTCGTCGAAGAGACGCCACGGCCGGCGCATGAGGGAAATCCCGCTGAGGCGGGGCACTGAGCAGCACCGAGACATCGCGAGACTGTCAAGGGATCGGCCTAAGGTAGGAGTCAAAATCGGGTTGCCCTTGGGCCGTGCGGGTCAAGTCCGGCCCCCAGCATCGCTCGACCAGGCGAAGGACACGAGCCGCCCTTCCGCATGGTTGGGCGATGGAGCGTACCGGGATCGAACCGGTGACCTCCGGCTTGCAAAGCCGGCGCTCTCCCAGCTGAGCTAACGCCCCGAGAGAGCTTCAGTG
>DATFSG010000219.1:0-8765 GCA_035262765.1 Gaiellaceae bacterium
GAAGGCGTTCCGGCAGCTCGGGCTCGGCTACGCGAACCTCGGCGCGCTGCTGATGGCGCGGGGGCTTCCGTACGACTCCGAGGAAGGACGGGCATACGCCGCCGCGATCACGGCGCTGATGACCGGCCGGGCCTATCGCAAGTCAGCGGAGATCGCGGGTCGCATGGGACCGTTCGCCGGTTATCGGCCGAACGCTGCCGCAATGATCGGCGTGATCTCGAAGCACCGCGCGGCGGTCGGCAACATCGCCGCCTCGGAGACGGTGCCCGCCGACCTGCTCGGCGCGGCGCGCAAGGCATGGGACGAGGCGCTCGATCTCGGCGAGGTGCACGGCTACCGCAACGCTCAGGCGACGGTGCTGGCGCCGACCGGGACGATCAGCTTCATGATGGATTGCGATACGACCGGGGTCGAGCCGGACTTCTCGCTCGTCAAGTCGAAGAAGCTCGTCGGCGGCGGGGAGATCACGATCGTCAACAAGACGGTCTCGGCCGGGCTCGAGAAGCTCGGCTACGCGCCGACCGAGGTCGACGAGATCGTCGCTTTCGTCGACGAGCGGAACACGGTCGTCGGGGCGCCGTACGTGAAGAGCGAGCACTACCCGGTGTTCGACTGCGCGGTCGGCGAGCGGGCGATCCACTACCGCGGCCATGTGAAGATGATGGGCGCGATCCAGCCGTTCATCTCCGGCGCGATCTCGAAGACCGTCAACCTGCCGGAGTCGGCGACGATCGACGAGGTGGCGCAGCTCTTCGTCGAGTCGTGGCAGCTCGGCGTGAAGGCGGTTGCCATCTACCGCGACAACTGCAAGGTCGCCCAGCCGCTCTCGAGCTCGGGCAAGGACGGCCAGACGGCGGTCGCGACTCCGCCGATCCAGGTGCACGAGAGGAAGCGGCTGCCGCTCGACCGTACCGAGGTCGGCCGCAAGTTCCAGGTCGGCGACCACGAGGGCTACATCCACGTCGGCCTTTACGACGACGGCAGCCCAGGCGACATCTTCGTCGACATCGCCAAGGACGGAACGACGATGGCCGGCCTGATGAACTCGCTCTGCCTCGCCGTCTCGATGGGCCTCCAGTACGGCGTGCCGCCCGAGGTCTACGTCTCGAAGCTCAGCCACATGCGCTTCGAGCCGAGCGGCCTCACGAACGACGCCGACATCCGCACCGCGAAGTCGATCGTCGACTACATCTTCCGCTGGTTCGGCAAGCGGTTCCTCACGCCCGAGCAGCAGGAGGAGGCCGGGATCCTCTCGCCCGAGGTGAAGGCGCGGCTCGCGGAGCGCTACGCGAACGGCGAAGCCGCTACGCCGACGGAGCCCACCGAGGCGCCGCCGCCCGGCCAGACGGCTCTCTTCAACTCGTGGGAGGACGCGGTCGAGTGCGCCCGCTGCGGCGGGAGGATGGTTCGCACCGGTAGCTGTTACACGTGCCGCGATTGCGGCACGAACACCGGCTGCTCCTAGGAGTCACGCCAGCGCTGTCGAAGGGGCTCCGGATGGGGCCCCTTCCTCGTTTGGCGGTGGTGACTGTGCTCGCGGGCGCGCTCATCGGCGGTCTCGTCGTCACCCCGGCGGCGCGCGCCGCGATCACCGCGTCGCAGATCACGACTCCATCCAACCCGTCGTTCTTCATCGCGGACGAGGACACGACCTCGCAGCCGTTCGCCGTGGCCGGGACGACGACCGGCGCCAGCGGCGGCGCCCAGGTCGACCTGCGCTGCTACTTCGCCGGGACGTCCATCAAGGTCAAGGGGAACGTGCCGCTCAACTCGGACGGCTCGTTCTCCGTCCCCGCCGCAGACCTCAACAAGATCCTAGGCCTCACCTGCCAGCTGAAGGCCGTCCCCGCCGGCAAGACCCCCGCTGACCTCACGCCCTTCGCGGGGCCGGTGGTCGGCGTCGGCAGCCGCGAGACCTCGAGGATCACCGGCGGCCCGAACAACGGCGAGGCCTATGACTACTCCCTCGACGCGCAGCAGCAGACTGCCGCTTTCAACTACGCCTCGCTCGGGAGTTGCGGCCTGCACAACGGCTTCCTCTACGACGCGGCGTACGCGAACACCACGGTCACGTTCGCCTGCAACGCAGGGCTCTTGAGCGCGGACTCGCCGAACACACCGACGCGCTCGGAGCTGCAGGTCGACGGCGTGGACGCTTACGCGCCTACCCAGGCGTTCCTCATCAGCCCGGGCGGAGCGGGCCTGCCGCCGCTGACCGACACGTACACGGTCGACAAGGCCACCGGCAACGTCCTGATCCAGGAGACGGACCCGCTCGTCAAGTGCAGCAGCGCGACCTATCCACCGACCTCGGTCAGCTGCGCGACGTTCGTCTCCACGGGCGTGACCGACGACCGCACCATCACGCAGGACCACGACGGGCACATCAGCTGGGTCACGGACACCTTCAAGAGCACGGACAGCAAGGCGCACTCGCTCGACCTGCTGTGGGACGACAACGAGCAGTTCTTCGGGCCGTCCGGCGACTCGTCGCAGATCGAGTACGAGTTCCCCGGCCAGAGCAGCTACTCGACCCACGTGGTTGGCGACAGCGTCGCGCTGCCGGCCTCCGCCGGCGCGATCCTCCTGCGCATGCACGGCGCCGCCGACGGCGACGTGGGGACCGGCCAGGGCGCGATCGTCTACGACCGGCCCGTCACCGCCGCGAAGTTCACCTCGGTCACGAATTTCGGCAACGCGTTCACGTTGCATCAGACGGGGGACGTGCCGGCGGGAGGGTCGACGCGGTTCCGGTTTGCCTTCGTGCAGGACTACCAGGCTGCCCTGGTCGCGGCGCGTGTCACTGCTGCGAGCGCCGCCTTCCTGAACACCGTCACGGTCGCCAAGGCGGGCAAGGGCACGGTGACGAGCTCACCGAGCGGGATCGCCTGCGGCAAGACGTGCAGCCACGGTTACGCCTACGGGACGTCGGTGACCCTGAAGCCGAAGGCCGCCAAGGGCTCGAAGTTCTCGGCCTGGTCTGGAGCCTGCAAGGGCAGCAAGAGCTGCAAGGTCACCACGAACGACAACGCCGCCGTCCAGGCCAAGTTCGTGCTCCGGCCCTGCCTCGTACCGTACGTGGTGGGCAAGACTCTCAGCGCCGCCAAGGCCGCGATCAAGAAGGCGTTCTGCTCGATCGGCAAGGTGACGATGGTCGCTTCGTCGAAGGCGAACGGAGTGGTCGTCTCCCAGAAGCCGCCTCGCGGCAAGAGCTTGAAGCGGCACGCGCAGATCAGCCTCGTCGTGAGCACGGGCTAGCCCGCTCCCGGGGGATTGCCTTCGCGCGCAACCTGTGGTTACGTCAGTCACAACCACTGCGGCTGAGCGAGTCAGAAAGGGGAACCCGTGAATAGGGGATGGCTCAGGATCAGAGCAGCGGCCACCGTCCTGGCAGCCGTGCTCGTCGGCAGCCTCGTGGCGACGCCGACCGCCGGCGCGGCGGTGACCGCGTCGAAGATCACCACGCCGAACGACAATTCCTACTTCGTCTACAACAGCGACAAGCCGAACACCTTCAAGATCTCGGGCACGACAACGGGCGGCAAGCCCGGCGACTTCGTCGACATCAACTGCTACTACGGCAACAAGAGCAGCGCGGTGGCGACCAATGTGGCCGTCAGCTCGAACGGCTCGTTCTCCGTCGCCGCAGCCGACCTCCAACACGCCAACGTCTACAGCCCATGCCGCCTCCGCGCCGTTCCGTCCGGAACGAGCCCGGCCAACCTGTCTCCCTTCGCCGGGCCGCGCGTCAACGTCGGCTACCAGAACACGTACAGGGTCAAAGGCGGGCCGAATGACGGGACGCTGTACGACTTCTACTTGTTCGCGCAGCAGCTGTCCGGGGGATTCGACTACGACTCCCTCTCGAGTTGCGGCGTCGACGACGGCTACCTGTCCGACTCGACGCTCGCCAAGACCACGGTCACGTTCTGGTGCAACGCAGCTCTCTTCAACCAGCAGTCGAGCGTGGGCGCGAGCACCCGGTCGGAGCTGCAGATCGACGGCAGCGATGTCTGGCCCACCTACTCGGCGTATCGCGCCAACTCCCAGGCGACGAGCGGCTTCCCGAAGCTCACGTACACGTACAAGATGAACCCCCACACCGGGAATGTCGTCATCCATGACACCGAGCCGCTCGTCAAGTGCACAAACAAGACCTACCCGCCCACGCCGGCTACCTGCCCGAAATTCGTGACGGCCGGAGTCACCGACCACCGCACGATCACCCAAAACCACACGGGGCTCATGACCTGGGTGACCGACGTGTTCACGAGCACGGACGGCAAGAAGCACTCGCTCGACCTCCTCTGGGCCAACAACCAGCGCTTCCACGACTCGAGCGGCGACTCGACGCAGGTCGCCTACAAGTTCCCCGGCCAAGGCAGCTTCTCGACGCACGGTTTGAATGACACCGTCTCGCTGCCGAAGTCAGCACCCGGCAAGATCCTCATCAACGTCAAGGGCGCGGCCGACGGCGACACGGCGACCGGACAGGGAGCGATCGTCTACGACCGACCCGCGACGCAGGCCAAGTTCGTCTCGGTCGCGAACTACGACAGCCAGTTCACGCTGCAGATGACCGGCAAGGTGCCCGCCAAGGGCTCGACGAGGTTCCGCTTCGCCTTCGCCCACGGCTTCAGGGCCGCCGACGTCGCCAAGCTCGCCACCCTGGGGCTGCACACGTTCACGAACTGCGTCGTGCCGAACGTCGCCGGCAAGGCGCTGACAGCAGCGAAGCATGCGATCACGCACGGCGCGTGCACGGTCGGGAAGATCAAGTACACGTTCTCTGCGTCCATACCGAGGGGCCACGTGATCACGCAGCACCCGAACGCGGGGAAAAAGCTCGCTTACCACTCGAAGGTCTCCCTGCTCGTCAGCAAGGGCTAGCCACTCGAAGGGCCCCGCCGACGCGGGGCCCTTCTCGTTCTCCAGAGCTCAGCCGGACAACACTGATCTCCCTCCGTTGTTGGCGTGTCCCGCGTTCAATCCGAAAACGGCCCAACTCCCTAATTCGTTGCTATGGAGCTGGTGCGCTGCCAGGATGCGGAGATGCCGACGTGCCGTGCGTGCGGCCAGGACAACCCGGATGTCGCGCGCTTTTGCTTCGCGTGCGGGGCTCCGCTTGCCGTAGAGACGCCGCATCGCGAGGAGCGGAGGATCGTCAGCGTGGTCTTCGTCGACCTCGTCGGCTTCACGTCACGGTCGGAGCAACTCGACCCGGAGGACGTGCGCGCGATTCTCAGCCCGTACCACGGCACGGTGCGCGACGAGCTCGAGTCCTTCGGCGGCGTCGTGGAGAAGTTCGTCGGCGACGCGGTCATGGCCGTGTTCGGTGCGCCGACGGCCCACGGCGACGATCCGGAGCGGGCCGTTCGCGCCGCCATGGCCGTCCGCGACGCGGTTGGCGCGCTCAACACCCGGCAGCCGGAGCTCGAGCTCCGGATCCGCGGTGCGGTGAACACCGGGGAGGCGGTCGTCACGCTCTCCGCGCGACCGGCGCTGGGCGAGGCCATGGTGGCCGGCGACGTCGTCAACACCGCCGCCCGCCTGCAGCAGCACGCACCGGTCGGCGGGATCGTCGTCGGCGAGGAGACGTACCGCGCGACGCGAAGCGCCATCGACTACGAGCCCGTCGAGGCGGTGACCGCGAAGGGTAAGACCGCACCGATCGAGGCCTGGCGCGCGGTGGCGGCGGCGTCCCCGGCCGGCATGCGCGACCTCTCGAGCACGCCATTCGTCGGACGCAACCGGGAGGTGGACCTCCTCGACGCGACCTGGGAGCGCGTCGTACGCGAACGGCGCCCCCACCTCATCACCGTGCTCGGCGCGCCGGGCGTCGGCAAGTCGCGGCTCGCAGCCGAATTCACCGAGCGCATCTCGTCCCGCGGTGGGCGGATCGTCCGCGGCCGCTGTCTTCCCTACCGCGAGCGCAGCGCCTACGGCGCGTTCGCGATGCAGGTGAAAGAGCTCGCCCACATCTACGACAGCGACGACGTGGCGGTGGCGACGAGAAAGCTGCGCGCCCTCGTGGAGCAGCTCGTCGGCAAGGAGGAGGCCGAGACCGTCGCCGGGCACATCGCGATCCTGCTTGGCTACGAGACCAAGGCGACGACCCCGGACCGCGACAGTCTCTTCCAGTCCGTCCGCGTCTTCGTCGAAGCAGGATCGCGCGACGAGGCGATGGCGTTCGTCTTCGAGGACATCCATTGGGCTGACTCGGCGCTACTCGACCTGATCGAGCTCCTGGCCACGCGCCTGCACGATCTGCCGGTGCTGCTCCTGACTCTCGCGCGGCCGGAGCTGCTCGACACGCGGCCCGCGTGGGGTGGCGGCCTGCTCGCCTACAACGCGCTTCCGCTCGAGCCACTCGACGGCAGGGACGCGTCCGACCTCGCGCTCCATCTGCTGGGTATGGACACGAAAGCGGCTCAAGTGGCCGCGGTGGCGGAGGGCAATCCGCTCTTCATCGAGCAGCTCGCCGCCGTCCTCAAGGAACGGGGCGAGCAGGCGGACGGCCTCCCCACGACGATCCGCGGTCTCGTTGCGGCTCGCCTCGATGCACTGCCGACGGAAGAGCGGGATCTCATGCTCGACGCCTCGATCGTCGGCCGGATCTTCTGGCGCGGCGCGCTCGAGCGGATCGCGCGGGATCCCGATGGTCTCAGCGCGACGCTGGCCGGTCTCGAGCGGCGCGACCTGATCCGCCGCGAGTCCGTCTCCAGGATCGAGGGAGACGAGCAGTGGTCGTTCAAGCACGTCCTGATCCGCGACGTGGCGTACGACCTGCAGCCGCGGGCCCGCCGGCGTGAGGGCCACCGCCACACCGCGGAGTTCATCGAGGAGTCGACGCCCGAGGTAGGCGAGGCCGGCGCGGCGCTCGCCCGGCACTGGCGCGGCGCCGGCGAGCTCGAGCATGCCGTCCAGCACTTCATCGCCGCGGCCGAGGAGGCAGAGCGCGGCTGGGCGAAGCACTACGCGGTGACGCTGTACAAGGAGGCGCTCGACATGACTCCCGCCGACAACCTCGAGCGCGTGCGTTTTCTGCGTGGTCGGCTCGCCGTCGCGCAGCAGGCGCTCTTCCACGTCGACGACGCGCGGCGGCTCGGGCTCGGCAGCGGCGGGAGCAGCTAGACGGGCGGGAAGTCCGCCGGCGAAACGTCGCCGGCGATCTCGTGCAGCGCGTCGATCGTGTGCTTGCCGAGCTTCGACCCGTGCGCGCGGACCAGGTCGGCGTTCGGAGCCTCGTAGACGCAGTAGGTGTGCACGAAGCCCTCGTCGTCGATCACGACGTGGCTGTGCTCCCACGTGATCTCGGGGTAGTCCTCCTCGGTGAGCTCGCGCGAGCGGCGGCCGACGGGCGGCATTTGATCCTCGAAGACCTCGAAGCTGCGGACGATCAGATAACGCGGCATGCGGGCGAGTCTAACCGCGTTTGTCGGCGTCGAGAAGCCTGCGGAGCATCGCCCTGTAATGGTCCATGTCCACGTGCTTCCAGTCGGCGTGCGTCTGGTGCGCCCATGGCTTGTACAGCTCCTTGTGGTACGGGCTCGACAGGCTCTCGGCGTGCCCGATCACGTTGCGGATCTTGATGTGGAACCGATCGACGAGCCACGCCGTCAGCTCGAGCGAGGCGTGGATCTGCTTCGGGTCGTGGAGGATCTCCGCGTCTGAGGTGCCGACGTGCTCGATGCCTATCGCGACGTAGTTGAGGCCGACGGTGTGGCGGCACATGATGCTCGTGCGCACAAGCTGGTAGATGCGGCCATTCCGATCGACGATGAAGTGGGCGCACGTGCCGGGCAGCTCGCCGAGCTCCGGGTCGGGCGTGTTCGCCGCAAAGGTGTTCCACGCCGACGAGAAGCTGTTGCTGCCGGTGTAGTGCTCGACGATCACCCTTGGGTGGAGGTGCCACGAATTGATGCCGTAGTGCTTCTTGGAGTACGCGGCCATCTCGGCCTTCCGCTTCGGGCCGTACGGGATCGGCTTCCAGACGATGTGCGGCTTGGGGGCGACCGCGAGCGACACGGCGAGGGCGAGAGCGGCGAACACGGCTCAGCAGGCTAGCCGGTAGATCCGCTCGCCGACCGGCGCTGCCCGGAACTTCTCGAGGAACTCCTTCGCGTACGGCCGGCCTGGCTCCGCGAGCAGCACCTCGCCGCCGAGATCCGGGAGGAGCTCCCCAAGCTGCTCGGCGTTGCGCGCCTCGTAGAGGAGGTCGGCGCCGAGGACGAGATCCCAGGGCGCCGCGCGAAGCAGCGGCTCCGGATCGCTCCAGCGAACCTGGGCGAGACGAAGGAAGACGCCGTTGCGATCCGCGTTCCGGCGCAGCAGCTCGATCGCGTCCTCCGCCCAGTCGGTCGCCAGCACGTCGGCGCCGCGGAGCGCCGCCGCGAGCGCCGGCAGGCCGAGACCGCAGCCGAGCTCGAGCACCCGCGACCCATGCAGCTCGCGCGTGGCGACGTGGCGCGCCAGCGCGAGGCCGCTCGGCCAGAGCTCGGCCCAGTACGGCAGGAACTCCTCCTCGTCGAACGCGGCCTCGTCGATCAGCTCATCGGCGCTCGGCGGCCGGAGGATCTCGAGACGCAGCTCTTCCCCGAGATCGACCTCCTCTGCGACGAGGTTCAGAGCGCGGCGAACAGGTCGACGGGCACGCCGTCGGGGTCGCGGAGCTGCGCGTAGCGGTGACCCCAGAACGCGTCCCACGGCTCCTTCTCGCCGTCGAAGCCGGCGGCGACGACCTTCGCGTAGACCTCGTCCACCTC
>DATFSG010000220.1:0-14856 GCA_035262765.1 Gaiellaceae bacterium
CTCCCGCGCTCGCACGCCGTGATCGGCGACGAGAGCGAGGCGGACCGGTTCGTGCTCGCGCTCGTGCGCGCGTGCGCCGACGCGGTCGTCGTCGGCGCCGGGACGCTGCTCGCCTCGCCGAAGGGGACGTGGCGCATCGACCGGGCCTATCCGCCTGCTGCGGACGCGCTGGCCGAGCTGCGGGCCGGGCGCGGTCGCTCTCCGCAGCCGCTCGTCGTCGTCGTCACCACCGGCGCCTCCCTCGATCCGGCGCACCCGGTGCTCGAGTCCGGCGCGCTCGTGCTCACGACCGAGGCGGCGGCACAAGGCTTGCGCGCTTCAGTCCCCGAGGCGTCAGACGTCGTCGCGGTGACCGACGCCGAGACGGTCGATCTCGCGGCGGCGCTCGACGTGCTGCGCGATCGCGGCTGTTCCGTGATCCTCACGGAGGCAGGCCCGTCGATGTTCGGCTCTTTCGTCGCGTCGGGACTCGTGGACGAGCTCTTCCTCACCGTCTCCCCCGTCCTCGCGGGCCGCGCCGGGACGGCGCGGCTAGGACTCGTCGAAGGCGTCGAGTTCGTCCCGGCGATGCGAGTGGCCGGCCGGCTCCGCTCGGTGCGGACGCACGGCTCCCATCTCTTCCTTCGCTACGGGCTTCGCTAGCTGCGCTTGTTGAGCTGCCGGTAGAGCCGGTCGATCAGCGCCGGCATCGCCTCCAGCCGGTCGGTGATCACCCGCAGGCGGTACTCCCGGAAGTGCTCGGGCTCGACTTCGAGCGCGTCCGCGAGCGTGGCCACGACGTCGTTGGAGGGAACGGGACGATTCCCGTGCACGAGGTGGTTGAGATACCCGGCCGAGAGCCCGGTGCGTGCGGCGAGCTGCCGGTACGTCACGGCCTGCTCGTCCATCAGGCTCTGGACGGTCTCGCCGAATCCCTCCTCGCTGAAGCGCCTCCGCTTTGCCACCGCCTAGGCCTCCTTGCCGAGATCGGCAACATCTAATCGCTTCTCGTCGCCGCTTGCGCGGTTTCTCACGTCGACCTTGCCGTCCTCGAGGCTCTTGCGGCCGGCGGTGACGCGGAGCGGACAGCCGATCAGGTCGGCGTCGGCGAACTTCTCCCCCGCGCGCTGGTCGCGGTCGTCGAGGAGGACGTCGAGGCCGGCGGACGAGAGCGCCTCGGCCGCCTGCAGCGCGATCTCCTCGGCGCCGGGCAGCGCCACGACGTGTACGTCATACGGGGCGACGGCCTGCGGCCACACGATCCCGTTCTCGTCGTGCGACTGCTCGACGACCGCCGCCATCGTGCGCGCGAGGCCGATGCCGTAGCTGCCCATGACGAGGGGCTTCTCCCTTCCGTCCTCGTCCAGAAACGTTGCGCCGAACGGCTTCGAGTGGAACGTGCCGAGCTTGAAGATGTGGCCGACCTCGATCGCGGTCTGGATGCGGAGCGTCCCGCCGCACTCCGGGCACCCGTCTCCGTCCTTGGCCTGACGGATGTCGGCGAACGTCGGCTCGTAGTCGCGGCCGGCCTCGACGCCGCGGAGGTGCTTTCCGTCCTCGTTCGCGCCGGCGACGTACTGGCCCTCGCGGAGCGCTTCGTCGGCGATCACCTCGATGTCGATTCCGACCGGGCCGAGCGAGCCGCCGCCCGCCCCGAAAGCGGCGCGGATCTCCTCGTCCGCCGCGGGTCGGAACGCTGCCTCGAAGAATGTCTCGAGCTTCCCCTCGCTCAGCTTGTCGTCGCCCCGGACGAGCGCGAGGACGAGACGGTCGCCCGTCACGACCGGAAGCGCCTTGGAGGTCGCTGACGCGGCGATCGAGAGGAACTCGGCGAGCTCCTCGATCGTCCCGACGCCGGGCGTGTCGACGACCTCCGGCGCGTCGAGCGCCGCCGGCAGCTCGGCCGGTGGAGGCGTGCCGCGTGCAGCCTCGGCATCGGCGAAGTAGTCGCCGTTCTCGCAGCGCATCAGCTCGTTCTCGCCCGAGCCCGTCGGCGCGAGGAAGTCCTTCGACTCCTTCCCGCCCATCACGCCCGACTCCGCCTCGACGAGGTACGCCTCGAGCCCGCAGCGCTCGAAGATCCGCTTGTACGCCTCCTCGTGCCTCGCGAACGCCGCATCGAGCCCGGCCTCGTCGGCGTCGAACGTGTACGAGTCCTTCATGATGAACTCGCGGACGCGGAGCAGACCGCCGCGCGGGCGCGGTTCGTCGCGATCCTTGGTCGAGAAGTGGTACCAGACCTGCGGCAGCTGCTTGTAGGACTGGATCTCGCGCGCGAGGAAGGTCATCGACTCCTCGTGCGTCCACGAGAGGACGAACGGCCGGCCGCCGCTGTCGTTCAGGTGGAAGAGAATCGGCACGTCGATCCGGCCGGTCGTCTCCCAGAGCTCGGCCGGCGTGAGCGTCGGCGACAGCATCTCCTGCCCGCCGATCGCGTTGATCTCCTCGCGGATGATCTGCTCGATCCGCATGTGGACGCGCCAGCCGAGCGGCAGCATGGCCCAGAGGCCGGCGCCGATCTGGCGGATGAAGCCGCCGCGCACGAGCAGCTGATGCGACGCGGCCTCCGCGTCGGCGGGCGCGTCGCGCAGGGTCGGCAGGAAAAGCTGTGAGGCGCGGGCGATCATCGGTGTTGTCGCCCTAGGCTATTCGAGCGGGATCAGCGAGGCCTCGGCCATCGCGAGCGCGGCCGGCTTCGCCATCTTGAGGCGCTTCGGACGGTGCATACCGTCGGCTATCCACTTGTCGATCTCGTGGAAGAGCTCGTCGATCAGGATGTCGGAGCTGACCTTCTTCAGCACACGGCCGTGGGCGTAGATGAAGCCGACGTCGCGCCCGCCGGCGATGCCGAAGTCCGCGTCGCCCGACTCACCCGGGCCGTTGACCGCGCAGCCGAGCACCGCGACCTCGAAGTGCTGCGGGTAATCCTGCAGACGCGTCTCGACCTCCTCGGCCAGCGTATGCACGCCGACGTTGTCGCGGCCGCAGCTCGGGCAGGCGATCATCACGGGACCGCGCTCGCGCAAGTTCAGGGCCTTGAGGATCTCGTACGCTGTCTTCGGCTCCTCGACCGGATCGGAGGAGAGCGAGACGCGAATCGTGTCGCCGATCCCCTCGGCGAGCAGGGTGCCGATCCCAACGGCGCTCTTGACCGACCCGGCGAAGACGGTGCCGGCCTCGGTGACGCCGAGATGGAGCGGGTAGTCGACCTTCTCCGAGAGCATCCGGTAGGCGCGGATCATCGTCGGGACATGGCTCGACTTGACCGAGATCTTGAAGTCGTAGAAGTCGAGGCTCTCGAGCAGGCGCACCTCCTCGAGCGCGGCCTCGACGAGCGCCTCCGCTTGATCCTTCTGCGCCAACTCCTCGAGGTGCTTCGGGAGGGAGCCGGAGTTTGCGCCGATCCGCATCGGCGTTCCCTTGGCCTGCGCGGCGCGCACGACCTCGGCGACCTTGTCCGAGCCGCCGATGTTGCCGGGGTTGATGCGCACCGCAGCGACGCCCTGGTCGATCGCCTTCAGCGCCAGGCTCGCGTTGAAGTGGATGTCCGCGATGATCGGGACCGGCGAGAAGCGGACGATCTTCGAGAGCGCCTCCGCGTCCTCGGTCTTCGGTACCGCGACGCGCACGATCTCGCAGCCCGCGCTCGCGAGCGCCGCGACCTGGGCCGTGGTCGCCTCGACATCATGCGTCTTTGTCGTCGTCATCGACTGGACGACGACAGGTGCGCCGCCGCCGATCTTGACGCCGCCAACGGAAATCTGCCGCTTGCTGGCCATCTGCAAGTCAGTCTAGCCCGGTGGGTTCGGCCCGAATCGCGCCCTCAAAGGACGCTGAAGCGGTTCAGTGCGGCGCGCCAGAGAAGTCGTTCGAGGACGCAATGACCAGCAGGAGCAGGATCAACGCGAAACCGACGAGCGACACGCGCTCGTAGACCTCGCGCGCGAGCGCGCGCCGGCGGACGGCCTCGATCAGCGAGAACAGGATGTGACCGCCGTCGAGCGGGAGCAACGGCAAGAGGTTGAGCAACGCGAGCGACATGCTCACGAGCGCGAGGACCATGAAGTAGTAGGGCGCGCCGACCCGCAATTGCTGCTGCGAGACCTCGACGATTCCGACGGGACCCGAGAGCTGGCTGCGCCCGTGACTGGAGAAGAGTCCGCGCAGCCCGGCGCCGGTGCCCGTCACCACGCCCCAGAGATTCGATCCTGCCGAGCGAGCAGCTCTGCCGGCCGAGTACGGGACGAGCTTCGACGTCGGTACGAAGCCGAAGATCCAGCGGCCGTTCTCCTTGACCGTGCGGCGCGGCCCGACCGTGACCCTTTGTCCGTCGCGCACCACGGTCAGCGTCACTTCGCCGCCGTCGCTCGACCTGATCAGATGCGACGCGGAGTCGAACGTTCGCGTGGGCCGGCCGTTGACCGCGACGATCCGGTCCCCGGGCTGGAGTCCTGCGGCGTCCGCCGGGCTGCCGCTCGTGACCGCATAGACCTCGGGGCTCGCATTTGCCGAAGGCCCGCCGCTGATGGTGAAGACGAGGAAGAGAATCACGAAGGCGACGACGACGTTCGCGAGCGGGCCGGCCGCGATGACGGCGACGCGCTTCCACGTCGCGCCGCGCCAGTACGCCTCCGCAGAGGTGCCCTCCTCCACTTCGCGGAGCCCTCGCTCGGCCGAGCGTCTCGCACTGGGCGTCAACTCCGCGCGGCTCACCTCGTGCTCGAGCTCGAAGCAGGCGGTCCGCGCCGCGTCGTAGTCCTCCGCTTCGAGCGCGCGCCGAACTGCACCGACCGACGGCACGAGGGTCGGCTGCTCGCGCATCGCCGGCTCGAGGAACAGGCGCAGGTCGCGCGCAGCCGGACGGTTCATCCCAGGAAGCTGGACCATGCCTCCGAGCGGGATCGCCCCGATCGCGTAGTCGATGCCCTTGCGCCGGATCTTGACGAGGGCCGGCGGGAAACCGATGTAGAAGCTCCGCGGCCGCATCCCGACCGCCCGCGCCACCCAGAAGTGTCCGAGCTCGTGCAGGAAGACGAGCAGGACGAGGCCGGCGATGACGACGAGCAGGGTCATGCCGCGGCCAGCGCTCCTTCGGCGAGAGCGCGGGCGGCACGGTCCGCCTCCACGAGGTCGGCCAGATCGTCGATCGGCTCGGTTCCGGCGGCCGCAAGCGTCTCCCCCACGACCTCGGGAATCCCGAGGAACGGCAGGCGGCCGGCGAGGAAGGCGGCAACCGCGACCTCGTTCGCCGCGTTGTAGACGCACGGCGCGCTGCCACCATCCTGGCCGGCGGCGCGGGCTAGGGCGAGCATCGGGAACGTGTCGGTGTCGGGCGGCGAGAACTCCAGCGTCAGCGAGGCGAGGTCGAGCGGCGGCAGCGGCGTCGCCGTGCGCTCCGGGTACGTGAGCACGTAGGAGATGGGCACACGCATGTCCGGGTAGCCGAGATGCGCGAGCGCGGCGCCGTCGCGGAAGCGGACGAGCGAGTGGACGATCGAGGTCGGCTGGATCGCGACCTCTATGCGGTCGTAGTCCACGCCGAATAGGTAGTGCGCTTCGATCACCTCGAGCCCCTTGTTCGCGAGCGTTGCGGAGTCCACCGTGATCTTCGGGCCCATGCGCCAGGTCGGATGTGCGAGCGCCTGCTCGGGCGTGACGTCCTCGAGCTCCGCGCGCGTGCGGCCGCGGAACGGGCCGCCCGAACCGGTGACCACGAGCGTGTCGATCTGCTCCGGCTCCCGCCCCTCCAGGCACTGGAACAGCGCCGAATGCTCGCTGTCGACCGGGAGGATCCGGCCGCCGCCCCGCTCGCGCGCGGCAAGGGCGAGCTCACCGGCGGCAACGAGGCTCTCCTTGTTCGCGAGCGCGAGATCGACGCCGTGCTCGAGTGACCAGAGCGTCGCGTGCACGCCTGCGAAGCCGACGACCGCGTTGAGGACGACGTCGGGCTGCGCCCGCTCGAGCAGCTCGGTCAGGTCGCCTCCGACGGTCTTCAGCGGCGCATCGACGTCATCCAGCGGCGTCGAGCCGGAGGCGGCGGCGCAGAGCTCGAGCTCGGGATGCGCCTCGACGATCTCGATCGCCTGGCGGCCGATGGAGCCCGTGGCTCCGAGCAGCGCGACCCGTTTCACCTGCTCAGTGTAGGGATCGGCTCAGTGAAAGCCGTACGCGACCACGAGGAAGTACGCGGCCGGCGCGGCGAAGAGGAGCCCGTCGATCCGGTCCAGCATGCCGCCGTGCCCGCCGAGCAGCCGGCCGGTGTCCTTCACCTCGAGGTCGCGCTTCAGCGCCGACTCGAAGAGGTCGCCCATGACCTCGGCGACGACGAGGACGACGCCGAGCACGATTGCCTGCCAGACGTTCAGGTAGTCCTTGCGCGTGTCCCAGAGCGAGAAGAAGGCCACGAGGATGCCCGCGACGGCTCCGACGAGCAGACCCTCCCACGACTTGCCGGGCGAGAGACGCGGTGCGAGCTTGTGCCGGCCGAAGAGCCGGCCGCCGAAGTAGGCGAAGGTTGCGGCTGCGAAGGCCGTGAGCACGACGGTGAAGGCGATCAGTCGCCCGTGGTCGTGCATCTCGCGCAGCAGCACGAGGAAGCCGAGCCCTAGCCCGATCCAGCCGGAGCCGAGGATCGTCGAGCCGATGGCCGCGGTCGTCGGTGCGCGCGTGCTCGAGACCGCGTGCAGTGCGAACGCGAAGACGAACGTGGCGCAGAAGCCGCCGAGCAACCAGACGTATCCACCCTTCTCGGCGCCGAAGAGCGCGAGCAGCACGCCGGCATAGACCGCGGGCGCAAGCGGTCGGAGGGGTCGCGCCGTCGTGACGAACTCGTGCACCGCGACGCAGGAGGCGATCGCGAGGAGCGCGAACAGCCACCAGCCGCCGACCCAGAGCATGCCCAGCACGAGCGGCAGGCCGACTGCCGCGACCAGGATCCTGGACGTGAAGTTGCTCAACGGCCGCCGAATCTACGGCGCCGCGAGGCGTACTCCTCGATGGCGGTCCGCAGCTCCTCCGGCCCGAAGTCGGGCCAGAGCGTGTCGGTGAAGACGTACTCGGCGTACGCGGACTGCCAGAGGAGGAAGTTCGAGATGCGGCGCTCTCCAGAAGTGCGGATGACGAGATCCGGGTCGGGCATCTCGGGCTCGTAGAGGCACGCGGCGAGCGCGGCCTCGTCCACCTCGTCGGGATCGATGCCGCTGTCGAGCAGACTGCGCGCGGCGTCGACGAGCTCGGCGCGGCCGCCGTAGTCGAAGGCGATCCACAGCTGGAGCCTCGACTTGTCCGCCGTCGCCGTCTCGAGCTCCTCCATCTTGGTGCGCAGCCAGTCGGGAGCGCGGTCGCGGCGCCCCACGAAGCGGCAGCGGACACCCTGCTTGGCGAGTTCCTCGAGCTCGCGCTCGATCGTCTCGCCGAAGATCTCCATCAGCGCCCCGACCTCGGCCGGATCGCGGCTCCAGTTCTCCGTGGAGAAGGCGTAGACGACGAGGGACTCGATCCCGAGATCGATCGCCCCTTCGACCACTGGGCGCAGCGCCCGCGAGCCGGCCCGGTGCCCGTCGGCGACCGAGACGCCGTGCTCCGCGGCCCACCGCCCGTTGCCGTCCATGATGATCGCGACCGCGTGCGCGACCTCGGGCAGGTGCTCCTCGGGGCTGACGTCGGTGCCGGTGCCGGGCACGGAGGCCATCAGACCTCCATGACCTCCGCTTCCTTGTGCTTGAGGAGCTCGTCGATCTGCTTCGTGTGCTCGTCGGTCAGCTCCTGGACGCGGCCCTCGGCACGATGCTCGTCGTCGGCGCCGACCTCGCCGTTGTCAACCAGCTCCTTGAGGTGGCGCATCGCGTCGCGCCGGATCTCGCGCACCGCGACCCGGTGATCCTCCGCCATGTTGCGCACCACCTTCACGAGCTCCTTCCGCCGCTCCTCGGTCAGCTGCGGGATCGGGAGGCGGATCAGCTTGCCGTCGTTCGAGGGCGTCAGGCCGAGATCGGACTCCATGACCGCCTTCTCGATCGCCTTGATCGAGCTCGGGTCGAACGGCTGCACGGTGAGCATGCGCGGCTCGGGGACGTTGATCGTCGAGAGCTGGCGCAGCGGTGTCGGCGTCCCGTAGTAGTCGACCTCGATCCGGTCGAGGAGCGACGCCGAGGCGCGGCCGGTGCGCACCGTCGCGAACTCCGTCCGTGCGTGCTCGACTGACTTGACCATCCTGTCCTGGGCGCCCCCGATCAGCTCTTCTGCAGTCGCCATGCCTCAACCCTCCTTGTCCCGGGCGCCGCCGGAGGCGGCGCGGTCTCCCGGCCGGGCGTCGGCGGCTTCGCCGCCGGCGCTTCCAGCATCAGTCGCGATGATCGTTCCTACCTCGTCGCCGTTGACGACGCGGGCGACGTTGCCCTCGGCGAGCTCGAAGACGTGGATCGTGAGGCGGTTGTCCATGCAGAGCGACAGCGCGGTCGTGTCCATCACCTTCAGCCCGCGCTCGATCGCCTCCAGGTGCGTGATCCGCGGCAGGAACTCGGCGTCGGAGACACGCCGCGGGTCGCCGTCGTACACGCCCTTCACGCCGTGCTTCGCCATCAGGATCGCGTCGGCGCCCATCTCGAGCGCTCGCAGCGCGGCCGCCGTGTCCGTCGTGAAGAACGGATTGCCGGTGCCGGCTGCGAAGATCACGACGCGACCCTTCTCGAGGTGCCGGATCGCCCGCCGCCGAATGTACGGCTCGGCGACCTCCGAGACCGTCAGCGCGGACATGACCCGCGTGTCGGCGCCTTCCCGCTCGAGCGCGTCCTGCAGCGCGAGTGCGTTGAGGAGCGTCGCGAGCATCCCCGCGTAGTCGGCGGTCGCACGGTCCATCCCGCTCTCTGCCGAGACGGCCATGCCGCGGTAGAAGTTCCCGCCGCCGACGACGATGGCGATGTCGACGCCCTCGCCGCGGATCCCGGCGACCTCCCTAGCGAGCGCCTGCGTGACGTCCGGGTCGACCCCGTAGTCGCGGGTGCCCATGAGCGCCTCGCCCGACAGCTTGAGGAGGACGCGGCGGAACGCGGGCACGGTCGGCCGCGGGCCGGTCTCGGTCTCCGGGTGGGCCGTCATCCGGCCAGCGAGAACCGCTCGAACTCGAGTACCTCGGCTCCCGCGTCGGCGAGCACGTCGCCGACGGTCTTTGAGCTGTCGTGGATCCATTCCTGCTCGGCGAGGACGTTCGTCCCGAAGAAGCGCTTGTTCAGCATCCCTTCGACGATCTTCTCACGCGCCTGCTCGGGCTTCGACTTCACCTCGTCGGTGTTCGCGAAGATCTCGCGCTCCGCGACGACGAGCTCCTCGGGAACGTCCTCGCGGCCGATCCAGCGCGGGTCGGACCACGAGATGTGCATCGCCAGGTTGCGCGCCAGCAGGTCGTCCCCACCGCGCAGCTGGATCAGCACGCCGAGCTTGTTCGCCGGCGGATGGACATACGCGCCGAGCTGGCCGCCGACGATCTTCTCGAAGCGGGCTGCTCCGGCGACGGCGATGTTCTCGCCGAGCTTGCCGGAGAGCTCCACGCGCTCCTGGTCGAGCTGCGCAACGGCTTCGATTCCCTCTGCCTCGACGAGGTCGAGCACCTTCTTGCCGAAGGCCTGGAACTCCTCGTTGTTCGAGACCGGCTCGGTCTCGCAGCCGATGGCGACCATCGTGCCGCGGGATTCGTCCTCGGCCAGCCGGTAGCCGACGAGACCTTCCGTCGTCTCGCGGTCGGCACGCTTGCCGGCGTTGGCGAGGTTCTTCTCGCGCAGGAGGGTGACCGCGGCCTCCATGTCGCCGTTCGTCTCCTGCAGGGCGCGCTTGCAGTTCATCATTCCCGCGCCCGTCTTCTCGCGCAGCTCGCGAACGAGCTGAGCCGAGATCTCCGCTGCCATCTAGGCCTCCTCCTTCTCGCCGCGCGTTGGATCGCCGAGCGCCGCTGCGGACCGCTTGGTCTCTTCTGCGCCCTCCTTCGCCGGGTCCTCACCGGTCGGCACCGGCACCGACTCGCCCTCCGTGACCGGCTCGATCTGCTCGCCGGCCTCGACGTCCTCGACGTCGTCCGCCGGGGCGCTCTCCTCGACTGCCGGCGTCTGCTCGGCGGCTTGCGCCTGCTGCTGGAGCTCCTGGGCCGAGACCTTCTGCTTCCCGTCGTTGACGGCCTCGGCGAGCGCGTGCACGACGAGGTTGCAGGACCGGATCGCGTCGTCGTTGCCGGGAATGACGTAGTCGGCCTCGTCGGGGTCGCAGTTCGTGTCCACGAGCGCGACGACCGGTATCCCGAGCCGCCTGGCCTCGCGCACGGCGAGCGCTTCCTTCTTGAGGTCGACGATGATGACCGCGTCGGGCTGGCGGCGCATGTCGGCGACGCCGCCGAGGTTCTGCTCGAGCTTCTCGAGCTCGTTGGCCATCGAGATGCGCTCCTTCGCCGGGAGCAGCTCCATCTGGCCCTCGTCCCGCAGGCGCCGCATCTCGTGCAGGCGGTCGATCCGGTCGGCCATCGTGCGCCAGTTGGTCAGCAGTCCGCCGAGCCAGCGGTGGTTGACGTACGGCATGTCCACGCGCTTCGCCTCGTTCTCGACGGCGTCCTGCGCCTGCTTCTTGGTGCCGACGAACAGGACGGTGCCGCCGCGCTCCGCGACGTTGCGGAGGAACAGCCGCGCCTCGTCGAGGCGCTCCGCCGTCTGCGTGAGGTCGATGATGTAGATCCCGCCGCGCTCGGCGAAGATGAAGCGGCGCATCTTCGGGTTCCAGCGCCGCGTCTGGTGGCCGAAATGGACACCGGCCTCCAGCAGGTCGCGCATGGAAACTGCGCCCGCGGTCGTAGAGACAGCCATGAAAGCTCCTTCCAGATTGGTTGTGGTTCGTGCGCCGACGGAGACCGGGCGCACCTCCCGCACGCTGTTGAGCGACAGTGGAGGCACACGCGCCACGGCTTTTGCCGCCGGGGAGTAGGGACAGGACGCGGGAAGGTTAGCTGCGGGCCGCTGCGAGCGCGGCGGCGAGGTCCGGTGGCAGCGGCGAGGAGACGTCGACCGGCGCTCCGGTTACGGGATGCTCGAAGGCGAGGCGCGCGGCGTGCAGGAACTGCCGTTCGAGGTCGAGGTCGCCCGCGATCCCGTAGGTGGGGTCGCCGGAGATCGGCAGGTCGATGGCGGCGAGATGGACGCGGATCTGGTGCGTGCGGCCGGTCTCGAGCTGCACGCGCAGGAGCGCGTGACGCGACAGCAGCTCCTCGAGCTCGAAGTGCGTCACCGCGTCGCGCGGCGTGTCCGTATCGAGCGAGTGGCGGAGCCGGTCGTGCCGGTCACGCCCGACCGGTGCGTCGATCGTGCCGCGGCGCGAGCGCGGCTTCCCGACGACGAGCGCGAGGTACTCCCGCGTCAGCTCGCGTTGCCGGATTAGCCGCTGCAGCTGCTCATAGGTCTCGTCCGAGCGCGCGACGACGAGCAGGCCCGACGTGTCGCGGTCGAGGCGGTGGACGATGCCGGGCCGGTCCTCCTCCCCGCCCTTGGCCCCGGCGGCAGCGAGCGCCTGCGCAAGCGTGCCGCCGGCATGACCCGGCGCCGGATGGACGACCACGCCGGCGGGCTTGTCCACCACCAGGAGGTGCTCGTCTTCGTACGCGATCGTGAGCTCGGGCAGCGGGACGGAGGGCTCGGCGACCGGAGCCGGCGCCTCGATCTCGAGCTCCTCCCCGCCCGCGAGCTTGTGGCTCTTGCCGCGCCGCTCGCCGTCCACGCGCACGGCGCCGGCCGAGAGGAGCCGCTCAGCCGCAGCTCGAGAACCCACCTCCGGCAGCCCGGCTAGATAGCGGTCGAGCCGCTCGCCTGCGGCCTCTGCCGGAACGACGAGCCGCTTCAGCGCGTCGGTGTCCGCGGCTCTCGCTCGGATAGGACGAGCGCGGCGAGAAGGATCCCGACACCGATCACGATGAAGCTGTCGGCGAGGTTGAAGGCCGGCCAGTAGCGGAAGTCGAGGAAGTCGGTGACGAACCCAAGCCGCACGCGGTCGGCGAGGTTGGAGACGCTGCCGCCGATCACGAGCCCGAGCGCCACGGGCAGCACGGGATGGCGGGCGCCGGAGCGCGCGAAGTAGACGAGCATCCAGCCGATCGCGATCGCGGTGACGACGATCACTGCGGCCGTCGCATTCGAGAAGAGCCCGAAGGCGATGCCGGAGTTCTGGACATGGCGGATCGTGAACGGACCGGCGACGTGCAAGCCCTCCCCCAGGCTGAGGTTGCTGGCGACGACGTGCTTGGTCACCTGGTCTGCGATGATCGCCGCGAGTGCGATAGCGGCAAGCGACAGCCACTGTGCGCGCGTCGCAGCGAACGAGCGGGACGCTCGGGAAAGCGGTGTCAAGGCGTCCGTCGCCGAGCCGACCCGCACCTCAAGTTGCCGCGCAGGCTCGTTCACCCGGCTTCGGCTCTTCGCTTGCAGTCGATGCAGAGAGAAGCCCACGGATTCGCCTCCAGCCGCCCGCGCGGAATCTCCTGGCCGCAGCTCGTGCACGTGCCGTACGTCCCGTCGTCGATGCGCCCCAGCGCCGCGTCAATCTCGGAGATGACCTGCTCGGCGTTGTCGCCGAGCGTGTAGTCGATCTCGCGGCCGAGCGTCGCCGACGCGGTCTCGGCGAGGTGGTTGTCGTTCGCGACCTCCTCGACCTCGTCGTCGAGAGAGCCGGGATGCTCGTCGCGCAGCGTCGCGAGCGCGTGCTCAACCCGCTGCCGCTCCTCCATCAGCGCGTCGCGAAACTCACCGGTGTCGATGCTCGTCACCGCCTCTCTTTCCGTCCCCTGTCGTCCCCTGCGGCGGAGGCGAGGCGCCGTTCGATCAGCGCCGGCCCCATCCCCGTCAACTCCACGATTTTCTCCCGGCCGCCGTGACCCGAAACGAGGGTCAGAGCGGTGCGGGGCAGCGCGAGCGTATCGGCAAGGAGCCGGAGGACGGCTTCGTTGGCGCGCCCACGCTCGGGCGCCTCGGTGACGCGCACCTTCCAGGCGTCGCCGTGCCGCCCCACGAGCGCCGTCCGGCCCGCTCCCGGGCTGACGCGCAAGCGCAGGCGAGTCGTCTCTGCCGTCACGTACTCAGTCTACGTCGGGCAGATCTATGCAGCGTTCGCGTCGGGCACGCCGTACCAGCTGCGCTCCTCCGTCTCCTCTGTGCTGTCGTCGACGGTTGCCTCCGGCTCGGGCACGGAAGCCTGCTCGGGCTCGCCCAGAGCAGAGAGTGCGCCCTGGAGCTGCGCACGCAGTCGGTGCGATTCGTGCTCGAGCCGCTCGTTCTCGGCGAGCGCACGGCGCTGGATCTCGCGGGCCTGTGCGTGCGCCTCTGTGACGATCAGCTCGGCCTCGCGCCGCGCCTGGTCGCGCGTCTGGGCCGACGCCTGCTCGGCGGAGACGAGCGTTGCGCGCAGGAGGTTCTCGAGCTCGCGATAGCGGACGAGGTCGGTCTCGAGCTGCTCGACCTTGTCCGCGAGGTCGGCGCGCTCGCGCCAGACGTCCTCGAAGCTCGTGGCGATCTCCTCGAACAGCTCGTCGGTCGTCCCGACGCGGTAGCCGCGGAACAGCACGCGAGGCGGCGCGAGGTGCCTGATTTCGACGGGTGTGAGTGCCATCGGTCTCTCCTTAGTTGAAGTGGTTGAGAACCCAGATGAGGAAGCGGTCGATCACGCCGAGCGCGATCAGGGCGAGCAGCGGCGAGAAGTCGAGCGCCCCCGTCCCAGGAAGGACACGACGGAAGAGACGTATGTACGGCTCGCAGACGTCGTAGAGGAACCGCTGGATCCGGTTGAGCGTGATGGAGTAGGGCAGCCGCAACCAGCTCGTGATGATGTAGACGAAGATCACGAGCCCGTACAGGATGCAGAAGACGTTGATGAACGTCTCGGCGCTCGAAATCGCGTCAGCGAGCAGCAACGAACTGGCTGACCAGCCCATTCGGGCAGGTTCGCGCTCCGGGAGGCTTCTCCTATGCCTGGTTGAAGAAGCCCCGCTCGAGCATCCGCGCGCGGTCCTCGGCGGACAACTCGACGTCGCTCGGCGTGAGCAGGAAGACCTTGTCGGCGATCCGCTGCATCCCGCCGTCGAGCGCGTAGGTGAGGCCGCTGGCGAAGTCGATCAGCCGCTTCGAGAGCTCGGTGTCCGCCGACTGGAGGTTGAGGATCACGGGGACGCCGTTCTTGAAGCGGTCGGCCACCTGCTGCGCGTCGTTGAAGCTGCGCGGGAGGATCAGGTGGACGCGCGACGTGCCGGGCCCTTGTACCGGCTGGAGGTTGCGCACAGGGCGCTGCGACGACGAGCGCGGACGGAGGATGCTCGTCCGTTGAGCATCGGACTCCGGGTCCGTCCAGTCGTCGTCGTAGCTCTGGCGCGAGCGGCGGGCCGGCAGGCGGCGCACGTTCTCATCGGCGAGCTCGTCCTCCGTGAGATAGCCGTCCTCGTCCCAGTCCTCTTCCTCGGCGATGCCGAAGTAGACGAGGGTGCGAGCCCAGACGTCGGAAAGCGCCATGGCGCCGCCGATGTTAGCGCTGCCACAGGACTGCGCCGACCCGGACGTAGGTCGCTCCCTCCTCGGCGGCGACCCGGTAGTCCTGGCTCGTCCCCATCGAGAGATCGCGCAGCCTGTGCTGCTCGGCGAGCTCGCGCAGGCGGCGGAAATACGGGCGCGACTCTTCCGGGTCGTCCGCCGGCGGCGGCATCGTCATCAGCCCGCGTACGTCGGGATAGGCCTCCAGCAGCGCCGGCAGCTCGTCTGGGCTGACGCCAGATTTGGTGGGCTCACCCGAGAGGTTGACCTCGACGAGCGCCGGGATCGTGAGCTTGCGGGCGGCGGACTCGGAGGCGAGCGAGTGGCAGACCTCACACAG
>DATFSG010000221.1:0-9221 GCA_035262765.1 Gaiellaceae bacterium
GCGCAGTGCGCTCGTCGCCGCCGCACGATCGTCCTCGTCCGCGTCCTGCTCGGCGACCACGGCGAGAACCTCCCCAGGCGGGGAGCCGAACGTCGAACCGCACTCGGCTGCGTCGAGCGCCGCGAGCGCTCCCGACGTGCCGGCGCCCGCATAGACCAGCCGGCCGCCGCGCCGCATGCGCTCGACGATCGCGTCGATCGCAGCGGCCAGCGAGTCTCCGGCCTCGGCGACCGCTGCGGGAACCGCCGCGTCCTCCTCGTTGAGGAGCCGCACGAGGTCGCGCGTGGAGCGAAGATCGAGATCGGCGAGATCCGAGCGTACGGCCTCGGTCGTCGCGGTCTGCGGCCGGCCGGTCAGCGCCGCGCTCACCACCTCCCAGACGAGCGGCGAGTCGGGCGTGGCGAGATGCGTCATGTGGCGGCAGGCCTCGTAGCCCCACGTCCAAAGGTCGTCGACGCCTTCCTCGCGCGAGGCGGCGAGGGCTGCTTCGAGATCGGGGATGTCCTCGCGCGTGAGGCCGAAGCTGGGCACCCAGAGCTGCGCACCGACGCCGTGACGATCTGCCGTCTCGCGCAGCAGCCGGGCGAAGCGGCGCACGAACTCTTCGGCCGAGCCGTCCCAGTGCATCCAGTAGGGGTCGGTGACGAGCGTGTCCAGCCCGGGGAGCGATGCGACCTCGTTCCAGTCGGCGAGCCCCTGCGTCCCCTCGGTCGAGGGAAGCAGGCAGATCGCGTTCGCGCCGCCGCGCGCGGAGACGTCCGCGAGCATCTCGCGCAGGAAGTCGACGACCGATGCCTCCCGAAAGGCCTGTACCTCGGGAGTCCGCTCCGCGGGGACCGGACCGCCGAAGCGCTCGGCGCAGTTGTCGCAACGGCACGTCCAGCGCGACGCGTCGTCGACGCCGACGTGTACCGGCACGATCCAGGCCGGCTCGTCCCAGAAGACCGAGTCGACCCCGCACTCGAGCACCCAGTCGGCCCACTCCTTGCAGAAGGCGCGGTAGGCCGAACTGTTGAGACAGGCGGCCGCGACACGGCGCCCGTCGTCGAGTACCTGGCACTCCTCGGGATGGAACGCGACCCAGCGGCTCTCGGCCTCGCCGCCGAACGTGCGGCCGAGCCCCCACGGGCTCGCCTGCACGGTGAGCCCCGCGTCATGCGAGATCGCAACGATCTCGGCCATCGTGTCGCGGTAGTAGGCGAAGTCGTTCTCCGAGAACGTGTGCAGCACGCCCGTGTAGCCGCGCGCAGAGAGGTCGGCCATGTCCGCGCGAACGTGGCGCGGGATCCTGACGCCGAAGTAGGAGCAACCGGCGCGAGCCGCAGAAGTGGTCATGACCACCTCATCCTCTCACGGCCCCGGCGGTGAGACCGAATGCGATCCGGCGCTGGACGAGCAGGAAGAAGCCGACGACCGGAAGGGCGATCAGCGTCGAGGCGGCCATCAGCCCGCCCCAGTCGAGCGCCTTCTCGCCGCCGATGTAGTTCGCCAGCCAGACCGTGATCGTCTGCGTCGACCCGTCGTTCAGCAGCAGGCGCGCGAAGACGTACTCGTTCCAGCTCACGATGAACGCGAAGACCGAGACGGCGACGAGCCCCGGCGCGACGAGCGGCAGGAGGATCCGGAAGAACGCGCCGAGCCGGCTCGAGCCGTCGACCATCGCCGCTTCCTCGAGCTCCTTCGGAATGCCCATCAGGAACCCGCGCAGCGTCCAGACCGAGAACGGCAGGACGGCGCTGATGTAGACGACGATCAGACCGGAGAGGTGATTCACCAGGTTGAGGTGCAGTAGCGGGACGTGCGCCAGCAGGATGTAGAGCGGGATGATCAGCCCGATGCCCGGCAGCATCTGGACTCCGATCAGCAGCACGAGGAAGAACTTACGGCCGGTGAAGCGGTACTTCTCCAGCGCGACCGCGGCGAGGAAGGCGAACACGACGGCGATGGAGATCGCGACGAGCACGACGATCACGGTGTTCTTCACGTCCGTCCAGAAGTACGCCTTGTGGGTGACGCGCGAGAAGTTCTGCAGCGTCGGATGCCGCGGGACCCACCCTGGCGTGACGCTGCCGTTGATCTCGTCGTTCGTCTTGAAGGCCGTCGAGATCATCCAGTAGACGGGAAAGACCATGACCGCGAAGACGACGAGGCCGAGGGCGTTCCAGCCCAGCTTCTGTCCAAGGCGATGGCTCATGTGATCTCGGCCGTCCGCACCATGCGGCGTACGTAGAAGATGCTCATCGCGGCCACGATCACGAGCATCAGGATCGAGATCGCCGCGCCGCGGCCGTAGAGGTCCAGCACTTCCGCCTGCTCCCAGAGGTAGATCCCCATCACGTAGTTCGCCGGGACGATCGCGGGCTGCCCGATCAGCAGGTACACCTGCGTGAAGACGCCGAAGTCCCAGAGGATCGAGAGGCACGTGAGGAGGTAGAGGATCGGGGCGATCACCGGCATCGTCACGTCCTTGAACACGCGCCAGGACGGCGCGCCGTCGATCTGGGCGGCCTCGACGAGCTCGTGCGGAACCTGCGAGAGCGCCGCGTAGACGGTGATCACGACGAACGGCAACGCACCCCAGACGATCAGCGTCGTCGCCATCCCGAGGCTCGAGATTGGGCTGCCGAACCAGTTGTGCCCGTCGTAGTTGCCGAAGTGCAGCGTGGTGAGGACGTAGTTGAGCACGCCGTTCTGGACGTTCGTCATCCAGATCCAGACCTGAACCGCGACCACCGGCGGCATCGCCCAGACGAGGATCAGGCCGACCGTGAGGAGAATGCGCACCGGCGTCCACAGACGCTTGAGGAGCAGCGCGATCAGCGTCCCGCCGACGATCGTCAGGGTGACGTTGACGGCGGTGAAGACGACCGTCCGCAGCAGCGTGTGCCAGAAGACCTGGTCGTGCAGGACGCTGCTGAAGTTCTTGAGCCCGATGTACGGACCGACGCCCTTCGCCAGGGTGAAGAGCGTGAAATCCTCGAGCGAGATCCGGACGAGGTAGTAGATCGGGTAGGCAAGGACCGCGAAGAGAACGAGGACGACGGGTGCGACGAGGAGATACGGGACCGACCCGTTGGCGATCCGGCGCCAGACGAGCGGTCGCCGCCGAGGCCGCCCGACGGCGGCCTCGGCGGTGGCTCCCATCAGGGGGGCCTGACCGCTCAGTGAGCTAGGACTGGTTGAGGGTGTACGCGATGTTCGCGTCTGCCGTCTGAGCCGCCTTCTTCACGGAAAGCTGGCCCGTCAGGATCTGACCGAGCATCGTGCGCAGGATGTTGCCGTTCTCGACGTCGACCCAGTGCTTCGCCGTCGGGACGAACCAGCTCGCCTTCGCGGCCCGGTCGTTGACCGTGCCGTTGAGCAGGTTCGTTGCGTTCGGGATGTTCCCGACCGCCTGCAGCGCCTTCTCGTTCGCCGTGCTCGTGAAGTCAGCCATCCACGCCCGCGCCTGAGCCTGCGAGTTGCTCTGCTCGGGCACCGCGAGGTCGGAGCCGCCGAGGAAGCCCGGCATCGACTTGCCGGCCTTGTGGCTCGGCATCACGAACTGGCCGGTGACCTTCGTGAACTTCTTGCCGGTGCAGCAGCTGAACCAGCCCGGCCCGAAGATCGCCGACGTGCGGTTCTGCGAGAAGACGGTGTACGGAGCAGGGTTCGCCTCATTCAGCTTCGAAGCCGACTTCGGCGACGTCGCGCGGAAGAACTTCTTGTAGGCGTTGAGGCCCGCGACCGACTTCTTCGACGCCAGCGTCCCGTGCCACTTGCCGTGCGAGAACGTGGCGATCGACCCGCCGTAGTCGTACACGAAGCTCAGTGCGCTGTACCAATCGGTTCCCGCCATGTAGAACGGCGTGAAGCCCTTGGTGTGGTCGTGCGCCTTGACCTTAGCGAGATCGTTCTCGAACTTCGCCAGGCTGGCCGGAGCCTTCTTGATGCCGGCCTTCTTGAAGAGGTCGGTGCGGAACGTGACGAGACGCGAGCCCGCGTAGTACGGGACTCCGTACAGTTTCCCGTTGAACATCGACGACTTCTTCAGGCCTCCGAGCCAGTACTTCGCGTTGTCGAACTGGCCCTTGTCGGCGGTGATGTCGGCAAAGGCGCCGGCGGCCATGTACTTCGTCATCTCGGTGTTGCCCATCTCGATGACGTCAGGCGTGTCGTTCGCGGCGATCGTTGCGTCGAACTTCTGCAGGTGATCGCCCCAGCTCTGGTACTGCACGTTCACGTTCCAGCCGTTGTGGTTCGCTTCGAAGGCCTGGTTCGCCGCTGCGACGACCTGCGGCCAGCCGTTCTGAGCGTCCACCTGGAGCCAGACCGTGAGTGTGTGCGAAGTGGTGCTGCCCGCCGTAGCCGACCTTGCGGCGACGACCGAGAGCGCGATCGCGGCGGCGACCACCGCGAGTACCCGGTATCTCATGCCAAATCTCCCTCGAGACGTCGACGCGCATGCAGGGCGTCCGAAACGCCGGTGGCCGGGGGACGAGCGACGTCCAGCGGTGCGTCGAGTGGTCTATACCAATCGGCCACGCGCGGAATCTCCCACACCAGACCACTCTTGTCAAGGTCCGGTGTATGTCGGGTTACGAGGGCGTCAGCTCGGAGACGATCTGGTAGCGGTCGCCGCGGTAGATCGAGTGGACGAACTCGAGCGTCCGACCGCTGTGGTCGCGGCTCGTGCGCTCGAAGAGGAAGGCCGGCGAATGGAGCGGCACCTCGAGTTCGGCCGACTCTTCCTCGTTCGTCACCGTCGGCTCGATCGTCTGCGTGGCGGTCGCGATCTCGATCCCGTACCGCGTCTGCAGGAGCTCGTAGAACGAGCCCTCGAGATCGCGTGGCTCGACACCGGGCACGACACTGGCCGGAATGTGGAGCGTCTCGATGGCCATCGAGACGCCGTCCGCCAGCCGAAGCCGCTTGACGACTACCACTTCGTCGCCCGGAGACAGATTGAGGAAGCGGCCAAGCCGTGGGCCGGCGAGCTGCCGTGTGAGCGAGAGCGTCGTGCTGCCCGGCGTCATGCCGCGCCGGCGCATGTCCTCGCTGAACGAGGTCATCGTCAGCTGTTGGGTGATCTTCGGCTGCTGCACGTAGGTGCCGCTGCCGCGCCGGCGCACGAGATAGCCCTCCCGCGCGAGGTCGTCGAGCGCGGCGCGGACGGTCAGGCGCGAGACGCCGAGGTCAGCGCTCAGCTGCCGCTCGGAGGGGATCGCGGTACCGACGCCGAGACGCTCGATCAGCTCGAGCACCTGCTGCCGCGCCGCGCTCTGCTTGGTCATCTTCGGCTGGGCACCGATCGCTTCCATGCTGCAGGCGACTATAGAGCCCCTAGGCGAAGTGGTCAATGCCATTGCTTTCGGTTCGGGAATGCGGTATAGACTCCATGACTCCGAGTGGCCGAAATCGTCCTCGACAACCTCAGCAAGGTCTTCGCCGGCGGAGTGACCGCCGTCGACAACGTTTCGCTGACCATCGGCAGCGGAGAGTTCCTCGTTCTGGTGGGGCCGTCCGGCTGTGGCAAGTCGACCCTGCTGCGGATGATCGCCGGCCTCGAGGAGGTCACTGCGGGAACGATCTCGATCGGCGACCGCGAGGTGACCGAGCTGCCGCCGCGCTCCAGGGACATCGCGATGGTCTTCCAGAGCTATGCCCTCTACCCGCACATGACGGTGCGCCAGAACCTCGGGTACGGGCTGAAGGTGCGCAAAACGTCGAAGAAGGAGATCGCCGAGCGGGTTGGCCGCGCGGCAGGGCTCCTCGGTCTCGACGAGCTCCTCGACCGCAAGCCCGCGGCCCTCTCGGGCGGGCAGCGCCAGCGGGTCGCGATGGGACGCGCGATCGTGCGCGAGCCGAAGGCCTTCCTGATGGACGAGCCGCTCTCGAACCTCGACGCGAAGCTCCGCGTGAGCATGCGCGCCCAGCTCGGGGCGCTGCACGCACGGCTGGCGACGACGACGATCTACGTCACGCACGACCAGATCGAGGCGATGACCCTCGGGCAGCGCGTCGCGGTCATGCGGGACGGACGGATCCAGCAGGTCGACACGCCGCAGGAGCTGTACGCGCGGCCGGCCAACCTCTACGTCGCAGCGTTCATCGGCTCGCCGGCGATGAACCTGGTCGAGGCCGTGGTCGACAGCTCGCAGGTGCGCTTCGGCGGCTACACCATCCCGCTGTCCGAGACGGAGCCGGCCCCCGTCGGCCGCGTGGTCGTCGGCCTTCGGCCGGAGGCGTTCGAGGACAGCGCCTTTGCCGATCCGTCGCTACCGCGCATGGACGTCAACGTCGAGGTCGTCGAGGAGCTCGGCGCGGACACGCATGTGCTGTTCTCGGTCGCCGAGCCGCGGGTGGAAGTCACCGAGGTGCGGGCCGCGACAGGCGACGAGGACGCGAACCTCGGCGCGGTAGAGGGGTCGCTGTTCACCGCCCGCGTCGATCCGGCGACGGCTGCCAAGCCCGGGCAGCCGCTCCGCCTCGCCGTCGACTCGTCGCGGTTCCACTACTTCGACCCGGAAACGAGCCTCCGCCTCGAGCCCGACCGCGCCCTCGCTGCAGTCGCGAACTAGCTCAGAACCGGAACGCCGCCGGTCGGCTGCGGCCGCGTGAATCTCGCCTTGCGGCACTCCGGTGACCGGACGACCTTGCCGGACCGTCGCAGCGCGGCAAACGCCGCGGGCATGAGCTCGACCCGGCGGCCGCACTCGCAACCGCACTCGCAGAGGAACTCTCCCGACAGGTTGGGATCGGACGACTCGAGCAGCTCGTAGATCCGGTCGTTGACCTCGTGGAAGAGGAGGGAGCGTTGGTCGGAACTCATCAGCGCAAGCATGCTCCTCGCTACCAGTCCGGACAAAGCGGAAGGGCCAAGGGCTTACGGACGTTTTACGCGGCTAGGCGCGACCGTTAGGGTCGCCCCAAAAGGGAGGTAGGAATGGAGTTGACGATCGGCGATACCGCGCCGGACTTCGAGGCGCAGACGACCGAGGGCACGATCCACTTCCACGACTGGCTCGGCGACTCGTGGGCGGTGCTGTTCTCGCACCCGAAGGACTTCACCCCGGTCTGCACGACCGAGCTCGGCTACATGGCGAGCATCAAGCCGGAGTTCGACAAGCGCAACGTCAAGATCATCGGCCTGTCGGTCGACGCGGCCGAGGACCACGAGAGGTGGTCCAAGGACATCGAGGAGACGCAGGGCACGGCGCCCAACTATCCGCTCATCGGCGACCCGTACCTCACGGTCGCGAAGCTCTACGGGATGCTGCCCGCGGGCCTCGAGGGCGAGGCGCAGGGCCGCACTCCGGCCGACAACCAGACGGTTCGCAACGTCTTCGTGATCGGCCCGGACAAGAAGATCAAGCTGATCCTTGTCTATCCGATGACGACCGGCCGGAACTTCGACGAAGTCCTGCGCGTGATCGACTCGCTCCAGCTCACGGCGGGCTACAAGGTCTCGACCCCGGCTCAGTGGCAGCCGGGCGAGGACGTGATCATCGCCGGCTCCGTCTCAAACGACGAGGCGAAGGAGCTGTTCGGGGAGTGGGAGGAGCCGAAGCCGTACATCCGGATTGTCCCCGACCCCTCGAAGGTTCCCGCCGGAACCTGATCTCTGCGGCAGAGCCGGCGCGTGTGGCGCCGGCTCGCGGCCGCCGGGCTTGACTCGCTTCGGGGCGAGGCGCACTCTCCACATAGCCGTCTACCCGCGAGGAGGGTCGAACATGAAGCGTCGGCTGAGGGCACCAAGCCCGGCGCTCGTCATCTCGCTGATCGCGCTCTTTGTTGCGCTCGGCGGGACGAGCTACGCCGCCATCGCAAGCGTGCCGAGGAACAGCATCGGCTCGAAGCAGCTGAAGAAGAACGCCGTCACAGGGGTGAAGATCAAGAACGGCGCTGTCACGAAGTCCAAGATCAATACGAGTGGGCTGACCGTCCCGAACGCGGTTCACGCGACCAGCGCAAGCTCGGCAACGAGCGCGACCAACGCAGCGAGCGCCACGGTTGCCGACGCACCCGGAACGCTCCCGAGCGGGCACACCGAGTACGGAACGATCGGCTCGCAGCCGCCGAAGAGCGGCACGGCGGCCGATATCGAGATCGGCGACAACGCGCAGCTGCCGTTCCCTGCGCCGGTCGCCCTCGACGCTGCCCACGTGGTGCTCGTCGGCTCGATCACGGACGGGAGCCCGAGTCAGTGCTCAGGATCCGCCGCCGCTCCGACTGCAGCGGCCGGGTACATCTGCATCTACCCGTTCGCCCAGCACAACGCCCAGCTGAACCAGGGGACTGTCTGGTCGAGCAACACCAGCAAGTACGGGTTCCAGATGTCCTGGAGCTCGGTGACGAGCGGGCTCTGCTGGGTATTCGCCAACTGGGCGTACACCGCACCCTGAGTTGAGACAACGGCCTGGCTGGCGCCTATACCCCCTCCGGGGGAGGCGCCAGCCCCGAAAGTGGCCGATTTCGTGACTGTGTCTGCGGCTCCGCTTCCTTTTCGCGCGCGCGATGACAACCTGCCCGCGGACGAGGCGGTCCGGCGCTACCGCACGCTGATCGAGCAGCTCCCGCTCGTCGTCTACGTCGACGAGCTGGACTCGATCAGCTCCAACATCTTCACGAGCCGCCAGATCGAGCCCATGCTCGGCTACAGCGTCGAGGAGTGGGCGAAGGATCCGAAGCTCTTCACGCGGCTCCTGCACCCGGAGGATCGCGACCGCGTGCTCGCCGCCCACGTGCAGACGCACGAGACGCACGAGCCGCTCAGCCTCGAGTACCGGCTCATCTCGCGAGACGGCCGGATCGTCCATCTCCGCGACGAGGGCGTCATCGTGCTGGACGACGAGGGACAGCCGCTCTACCTCCAGGGCTACCTCCTCGACATCACGCGCGAGCGCGAGGCGGAGCACCAGCTGCGGCAGCTCGCGCTGTACGACCCGCTGACCGGCCTGGCGAACCGCGCCTTTTTCCACGAGCGGCTCAAGCACGCGATCAAGCTCCGGCACGACGACGGCCACGCGACGGGGCTCCTGTACATCGACCTCGACGACTTCAAGGGGATCAACGACCGCTGGGGCCACGACCTCGGCGACAAGGTCCTGCACGAGATCGGCACGCGTATCGAGCGCTCGGTTCGGCCCGGAGACACCGCGGCACGCCTGGGCGGCGACGAGTTCGCCGTCGTCCTGGCCGAGCCGGTGACGCCGGACGACGCCGTCGCAGTCGCCGAGCGG
>DATFSG010000222.1:0-5822 GCA_035262765.1 Gaiellaceae bacterium
CCGCGCGCTGGGCCTCGTACTCCGCGAGCGTGAGCGACACCTTCTCGAGACAGTCCGCTGCGCCACACTCGCACCTGAATTCCCAGCGATCCGGGCCGGGCTCGACGCCCTCGAACCGCCGCGCCGCCTCGTGCACGTGTGCGTTGACCTCCGACAGGAGATCCTCAGCGGCAGGCTGTTGCTCGTTGTCACGACCCATGCGCATCGCGCGATCCCCCCACCGCGCTCCGACAGGGTAAGACTTGAACGCCCAGTCAGGCAACTGCCTACGGATGCGCCGCGCTCCACGCGCGGCCGAGCGCAAGCCGCTCCGGCGCCGTCGGGTGGCTGAAGAGGAGGAGGTACACGAGGCGCGGCGGCTCGAGGTCGGAGAGGTTGCGGCGCGCGAGCTCGACGTGCGCGCGCGCGAACGCCGCCGGCTCCTCCGTCAGATCGAGCGAGCAGCGATCGGCGACGCGCTCGAAGCGACGCGAGAGCCAGGCCGCGGGAGCCAGGACAACCAGTTCGAAGGCGAGGAGGAGCAGCAGCGCCTCCGGCAACGTGCGCGGGTCGGCCATCCGCGTGCCCAGCACCGCCCAGAGGACGAAGACGGCCACGGCGGCTCCGGCCATCGCCAGCAGCGTCAGCTTCACGACGTGCCCCTCGCGGCGGTGGCCGAGCTCGTGGGCGACCACGACCTCCACCTCGGCAGCGTCGGCCGCCTCCAGCAACGTGTCGAAGACGACGACGCGGCGCGTGCGGCCGATGCCCGACACGTACGCGTTGACCTTCGTGGTGCGGCGGCTCGCATCGGCGACGAGCACCTCGCGCACCGGGACGTCGGCGCGCTCCGAGAGATCGTGGAGGCTCGCCGCGAGTGTCTCGTCGTCCAGCGGCCGGAAGCGGTTGAAGAGCGGCTCGAGGACGATGGGCGCGACGAACGAGAGCAGGAGCACGGCCAGCGCGAGCGCTGCGCCGGCCGGCAACGCCCACCAACCCGGTAGCGCCCGCGCCAGCGCGACGGCTGCCGCCCAGGCTCCCGCTCCGAGCACGATCGACACCGCGAGTCCTTTGGCCCGGTCGGCAAGCCAGCCACCGGCGCCTTGGGTCGAGAAGCCCCACTCCCGCTCGCGCAACCAGCCGCGCCAGAACGCGAGCGGGCTGCGGACGACGCTCGAGAACGCCGTGACGAGCGCCGCGTATGCAGCGGCGGCCGCGACCGGCGAGAGCGAGGTCAGCGGAGAGAAGAGCCAGTGCCCGAGCGACGTCCACGCCAGCGCCGCCAGCAGGCCGGCGCCGAGCGCCGTGTCGGCGAGCAGGGCGAGGTACAGCGGCCGGTGGTAGGCGCGGGCCCGGGCGCGCTCGTCAGCCGAGAACTCGCTCTCCACACGTTGAGGGTACGCGCGTAACCGCGGCGGGGCCTTTGTCGTTTTCAGTCCCGAACCCGAGAAAACGAGCCCTTCACTTCGGGCGAAAGGAGGGGTAGAGGATGCTGTTGCTGATTGTTCTGGCGATTCTGGCGATCATCTTGTTCGGTGTTGGCTTCACTGTGCACTGGCTGTTCATCATCGCCGCGATTGTCGCGATCATCTTCCTGATCAGCCTGTTCACCGGCGGCTTCGGCGGCCGTGCCGGCGCTCGACGCTGGTAGGCCGCAAGCCCTTCAGGAATGAGTCGGGCGGCCCATTGCGGGCCGCCCGTTCCTGTGCGACCTTGCAGGAGTGTCGCGGACTGCGATCCTCCTCTGGATTCTCGCCCTAGTGGCCCTGGAGGTCCAGCACCTGAAGTGGATCTGGTGGGAGCATTGGGACTGCCGCAGCTGCACCGCGAAGCACAAGGACTGCGCGTGCGGCAAGACCGCGCGCTGGGTCATGTTTCTTTAACTGCCTCTTAGATCCATCTCACGCGTCTCTCAAGTGCCCGACCTAGCTTGATCGGGCTTTGAAGCGGCTGATTGTCGTGGCCCTTGCGGGCCTCATCCTCCTCGGCCTGCTGCTGGGCTCGGCCGACATCCCGGGACATCGGCGCGACGCCGACGCTGCCTCACGCCAGGGGATCCACAAGATCCGGCACGTCGTGATCATCATGCAGGAGAACCGCTCGTTCGACTCCTATTTCGGGACGTATCCGGGAGCCGACGGGATCCCGGGGCTCGCAGGTCATCCGGGCACCGTCCCCTGCTCTCCCGACCCGGGGGCCAGCACCTGCGTCAAGCCGTACCACGACACGTCCGATCGCAACGCGGGCGGTCCGCATGCCTACAAGGACGCGGTCGCCGACATCAACGGCGGCAAGATGGACGGCTTCGAGGCACAGGCGCGCAAAGGGCGCTTCCTCGCATGTCACCACACGGACAATCCCGGCTGCTCGCTGACGCCGAAAAGACCGGACGTGATGGGCTACCACGACTGGCACGAGATCCCGAACTACTGGAGCTACGCGAAGAGCTTCGTGCTGCAGGATCACATGTTCGAGGCGGACAACTCCTGGAGCCTGCCGTCGCACCTCTCCCTCGTGTCCGGTTGGGCGGCTCGCTGCTCGAAGCACCACGACCCGATGAGCTGCAAGTCCGCGCGCAACGCGCCCTGGGGAGCGACGAGCAAACCCGGGAAGGTCGACTTCCCGTGGACCGACCTCACCTACCTCCTGCACCGCAACCATGTGAGCTGGCGCTACTACGTGGCGAACGGGAACCAGCCCGACTGCTCCGACAACATGATGTTCTGCCCACGCGTGCACCAGGGCACGCTGACCGAGAGCGAATGGAATCCGCTGCCGCGCTTCGACGACGTCTGGCAGGACCACCAGATCAGCGACATCCAGCCGGTCGGCGACTTCTACCGCGCCGCCCTCCACGGCAAGCTCCCCGCGGTGACGTGGATCGCCCCGAACCAGGCTGACAGCGAGCATCCACCCTCGCTCGTCTCTGCCGGCCAGACCTACGTCACCCACCTGATCAACTCGATCATGCGCGGCCCGGACTGGAAGTCGACCGCCATCTTCCTCACCTGGGACGACTGGGGCGGCTTCTACGACCACCTCGACCCACCGGTGGTCGACCACAACGGCTACGGCATTCGCGTTCCGGCGATCGTGATCAGCCCCTATGCCAAGCAGGGGTACGTCGACCACCAGGTGCTCAGCTCGGACGCCTACCTCAAGTTCATTGAGGACGACTTCCTGCACGGCGCGCGGCTGAATCCGCGCAACGACGGACGGCCGGACTCGCGCCCCAATGTGCGCGAGAATGTCAAGATCCTGGGCAACCTGGTCAACGACTTCGACTTCAGCCAGAAACCGCGGCCGCCAGTCCTGCTCCCGCTGCACCCGCCGTTCAGCTGAGACGCCTCGTCTCCGCCGCGCCGCTCCTGCTCGCCCTCGGTGTGCTGGCTGGTTGCGGATCCTCCTCGTCGAGCGCCACGTCGTGCGGCTCGCAGGGCATCCACAAGATCTGCCACGTCGTCGTGATCATGGAGGAGAACCGCTCGTTCGACTCCTTCTTCGGCACCTACCCGCACGCCGACGGGATCCCGCTGAAGCACGGCGTGCCCACGGTGTGCGTGCCGGACGGCGTCGGCCAATGCGTGAAGCCGTTCCTCGACAAGAACGGCGTCGACGACTCGGGCGGCGCGCACGGCCCGCTCGCCGGCCGGGAGGACGTCGACCACGGCCGCATGGACGGCTTTATCCGCGTCACCGCGAAGAAACTGATTCGGACGTGCCGCCGCGCTCGGCACAACCCGGCCTGCGCGCACCTTCTCCGCCCGAACGTCATGAGCTACCACGACGGCGCGCAGATCCCGAACTACTGGGCCTACGCGCACGACTTCGTGCTCCAGGACCACATGTTCGAGCCGAACTGGGGCTGGAGCCTCCCGGCGCACCTCTGGCTCGTCTCCGGCTGGTCGGCCGAGTGCACCGACCCGTACAAGGCGAGCACCTGCACGACGAATCTTGCGATGAGCACCGGGCCGAGCGCGCCGCTCGCCAGCCACCCGCACGGACCGCTTTACGCCTGGACCGACCTCACCTACCTGCTCCACAAGTACCACGTCACCTGGGCGTCCTATGTCCAGAAAGGCGTCCCGCCCGACTGCCTCACGGGCCCGATCGGCTGCTACACGAAGCTGCGGCACTCGAGCACGCCCGGCATGTGGGATCCGCTGCCCAACTTCACCGACGTCCGCCAGGACCGCCAGGGCGGTGCCGCGCGGGCGCCGCTGCCGGACTTCTACCGCGCGGCGGCGAACGGGACGCTGCCGAACGTCTCGTGGGTCACCCCGGACTGGACCGACAGCGACCACCCCGGCGCGCCGCTCGGCCAGGGTCAGGCGTGGGTCACGCGGCTCGTGAACGCCGTGATGCAAGGCCCCGACTGGAACAGCACGGCGATCTTTCTCGCGTGGGACGACTGGGGCGGTTTCTACGACCACGTCAAGCCGCCGGTCGTCGACGCCAACGGCTACGGGCTGCGGGTGCCGGCGCTCGTGATCAGTCCCTACGCGAGGAAGGGCTATGTCGACCACCAGACCCTCAGCTTCGACGCCTACCTCAAGTTCATCGAGGACGACTTCCTCCACGGGCAGCGCCTCGACCCGAAGACCGACGGGCGACCCGACCCGCGTCCCGACGTCCGCGAGAACGCGAGAGTTCTCGGCAACCTCGCCAACGACTTCGACTTCGGGCAGAAGCCGCGGCGCCCGCTGTTGCTGCCGCTGTACCCGCGCTAGCTTCGGTCGAGCAACGCGTTCCACCGCTGCTCGTAGCGGCGCGTCTTCCAGAGCGTGAGCGAGCACAGCCACGTCGCTGCGAAGAGGCCGACGACGACGTAGCCGAGGCGGCCGAGGTCGAGCGCGTTCAGCGCGGTCCAGAAGCCGCCGTGCAACGCGAGCTTCGCGGCCAGCACCTGCAGGAGCTCGATCGCGCCGACGAGCCAGGCGACGGCGACGGACAGGCTCGTGACGCTGATGTTGTAGTAGACCTTACGCACCGGGCTCGAGAACGCCCAGCCGTACGCGTGGCTCATGAAGGCGCCGTCGGCCGTGTCCATCAGGCTCATGCCCGCCGCGAAGATCAGCGGCAGCGAGATCACCGCGAGGAACGGGACGTGGTGCGTCGCCACCCCGGCGGCGACGGCGAGCAGCGCGATCTCGGTCGCGGTGTCGAAGCCGAGCCCGAACAGCACGCCGAGGGGATACATCTTCCAGCTCGAGTCGATCCGGCTGCCGACGCGCTTGAGCAGGAAGCGGGCGAGGAAGCCCTGGTTGGCCAGCGCCCGCTCGAGATCCTGCTCGTCGTAATGGCCGCGCTTCATGCGCCGGAAAACACCGACGACCTCGAGCAGCACGAGCAGGTTGAGCGCGCCGATCAGCAGGAGGAACAGGCCCGAGACCGAGGCGCCGATCGTCGACCCGTACGTCTGCAACGTCGGGAGTTGCGAGTGCACTGTGGAGGCAGCAACGGCAAGCCCGGCGGTGAGCGAGAAGACGATCGTCGAGTGGCCGAGCGAGAAGAAGAAGCCGGTGCCGAGCGGCTTCTTGCCGTTCTGCAGGAGCTTCCTCGTCGTGTTGTCGATCGCCGCGATGTGGTCTGCATCGAACGCGTGCCGCAGCCCGAAGGTGTAGGCGAGCGTGGCCAGGCCGGTCAGGGCCGGGTTCCGCGGCAGGTAGTAGAGGAAGAGGCCGAACCCGAGCACGTGCAGAAGCACCACCCCACCCGTGAAGCCGCCGAGTCGCGTCCACTCCGCCCGCGTCATGCCTGCGCCTCCATCGTTTCAGCCTCCCGCCCGTCGCTCGCTATTGCGACCCATTCGCCACAAGGCGCGATTCGGTTCATGATCGGAG
>DATFSG010000223.1:0-7603 GCA_035262765.1 Gaiellaceae bacterium
TTACTGCTCCGCACGCGCGCGCCATTCCTCCCGCGTGTTGACCCGCGGGAACGGCTCGTCCGGCACAGGGAGATCGAGCGCGCGGCAGAGCGGCTCCCAGCCGTCCTCGGCGCGCCACTCGAGGAGGCGGTCCGCCGGAGCGTCGCGCCGCACCTCCTCGTTGTGCCGCTCGTAGAACGCCTGCGCCCGCTCGGCGTTGTCCCAGTCCGGGCCGATCTCGCGCGCCGCGAGCTCGAGAACCATCTGCTGCCACTCTTCGTTCTCGGGCTGCTCGACCGGTTTCCGCAGGATCGGGAAGATCGTCTCGTCGGCGCTCTCCCACCACTTCGCCGCGCTCGTGCGGGTCGAGAGGAGGATCACGGCGTCCGGGTTCGCCTCCGCGAGCTCGCGCCAGAACGCCGACGCGGGCCAATCGACCGCCGCCACGCAGTCCGGCGGAAACGAGTGCCAGTCGATCTCGTCGCCGCGCGTGGCCGCTCGCCACGTCGGCACGTCATCGAGGTGGTCGAACACCTCGGCCATGTGGTAGCAGCGCTCGCCGAGCAGGAGCTCGAGCGCGGTCTTCTGCGAGCGCGTCGCGGTACGCGGCAGCCCGGCGCCGACGACGCGGAGCGTCACGAGCCGCGGTGGGCCAGGAAGTCGAGCAGGTCGGAGCGGGTCAGGACGCCGACCGGCTTCCCCTCGCGCGCGACTACGACCGCATTCATCCCGCCGGTCAGCGTGGCGAACACCTCGTCGAGCGCCGAGGAGGCCTCGACCGCGGCGAGCGGCGGCTGCATCGCGGCTGCGACGTCCTCGTGGAGCGAGTCCGGGTTGCCGAACACGCGCTCGAGCAGCGCGCGATCTTGGAGCGAGCCGATCACGTCGGCAAGCGACTCGCACTGGCCGTCGCGTACGACCGGCAGCTGCGAGATTCCGTAGCGCCGCATCGTGTCGATGCCCTCGCCGACCTTCGCGTGCGCAGTGATCGTGACGAGCTCGGGCACGTCGCCGCCGTGCTTCGCTCGCAGCACCTCGTCGACGGTTGGCAGCGTGGCCTGCCGCTCGACGAAGCCGTGCTCGAGCATCCAGTTGTCGTCGTAGAACTTCGACATGTAGGAGCGGCCCGAGTCGGGAATGATCGCCAGCACGCTCGCGTCGGCCGGGAGCCGCTCGGCGACCTGGATCGCGCCCACGAGCGTCGAGCCTGCGGAGCCGCCGGCGAGGATCCCCTCCTCGCGCGCGAGCCGCCGCGCCATTTGGAACGAGTCGCGGTCGGAGACGCGGATCCACTCGTCGACCACCTTGAGGTCGATCGTGTCGGGCCAGGTGTCCTTGCCGATCCCCTCCACGAGATACGGATGCAGCTCGGACTCGTCGTCGGCGGTGTAGATCGATCCCTCGGGATCAACGCCGACGATCTTCACCTCGGGCTTCTTCTCGTGGAACCAACGGCCGACGCCGGAGATCGTGCCGCCGGTGCCGACGGAGATCACGATCGCGTCGAGCTCGCCACCAGTCTGCTCGAAGATCTCGGGCGCGGTGACGTCGTAGTGCGCCTGCGGGTTCGCCATGTTCGAATACTGGTCCGGCTTGAAGCCGCCCGGGATCTCCTCGGCGAGGCGCGACGAGACGGAGTAGTACGACTCCGGCGAGTCGTGGTCGACCGCCGTCGGCGTGATCACGACCTCGGCGCCGTAGGCCCGGAGCATCGAGATCTTCTCCTGGCTCATCTTGTCGGGCATCACGAAGATGCAGCGGTAGCCCTTGCCGGCCGCGGCGATGGCGAGACCAACGCCGGTGTTGCCCGAGGTCGGCTCGACGATCGTGCCGCCCGGTTTGAGCTTCCCCTCGCGCTCGGCCTGTTCGATCATCGCGAGGCCGATCCGGTCTTTGACCGAGCCGCCCGGGTTGAGGTACTCGAGCTTGGCGAGGATCCGCGCTCGGCCCGGCGGCGAGAGCCGCTCGAGCCGCACGATCGGCGAGTTCCCGACGAGGTCGAGGACGGTCGGATACTCGCGCGGCATCGCCGGGAAGCCTAGTGCTCTACGCGACGTTGGAGGCAGCCATGAACATCACAGTGATCGGCAGAGGGAACGTCGGCGGCGGGCTCGCGCGCCTGTGGCGCGCGGCCGGCCACGAGGTGCAGGAGCTCGGGAGGGACGGCGGGGACGCATCCACGGCGGACGTCCTGCTTGTCGCGGTTCCGAGTCTCGAGATCGCGAACGCGCTCGGCGCGGTGACGGGCATCGAGGGCAAGGTGACGATCGACGCGACGAACGCGTTCCGGGGCCGGAACGAGGACTTCGAGTCGAACGCGCACGAGGTCAAGTCGATCGTCGGCGGGCCGACAGCGAAGTCGTTCAACCTCAACTTCGCCAACGTCTACGACGAGATCGCCGCCCAGCGCGTCCGGCCGTCGAACATCTATTGCGCCGAGGTCGGCGCGCGCGAGGTCACCGAGCAGCTGATCCGCGACGCGGGCTACGACCCGGTCGACGCAGGTGGGCTCGACAACGCGCGCGCGATGGAGGACTCCCTGGCGCTGCTCTTCGCCGTGAGAGAGGCCGGGCCTGGGCCGTTCTTCTACCGCTACGCCGGGCCTGGAGAGCTCTGAGTTTCGGGCGCGATCTGTTCGTTCTTGATCAGCACCAGCGTTGAGATGAGCGCGGCGACGCTGATCCCGACGAGCACCCAGAACGCGTTGCTCGCTCCCGAGGCGGTGACAAACGCAGCCGCCGAGAAGAGCACCGACGAGCAGACGGCGATCCCGACGGCGCCTCCGATCTGCTGCGCGGTGTTGATCAACCCGGACGCGAGCCCTGCCTCGTCGTAGCTGACTCCGGCGAGCGCCGCGATCGAGACCGGGATGAAGGTGAACGGCAGCGCGAAGCCCATCAGGAGGTAGCCGGGCAAGAGCTCGCTTGCGAACGAGCCGCTAGGCGAGACCTGGGTGTAGTAGATGCTCGCGGCGATCATCGCGAGAAAGCCGATGGCGAGCATCGGTTTCACTCCGAAGCGCGTCGTCATGGCCTGAGCCAGCCCCGCCCACAAGACGGCACTGCCGGCGGTCACCACGAACGTCAGGCCCGTTCTGATCGCGCTGTAGCCGAGCACCTGCTGGACGTACAGAGTGAGGACGAAGAAGTTCGCGAACGTAACCGCGCCGAGCAGGAGCCCCGACACGTTGGCACCCGCGACCGTCTGGATCCGGAAGATGTGGAACGGCATGAGCGGATCCTTCTGCCGCGCTTCGATCACCACGAACGCGATCAGCAGGATGCCGGCGGCGGCGAGGCGGCTCAGCGTCCAGCCCGAGCTCCAGCCGTGGTCAGGCGCCTTCGTCACCGCGAAGACGAGCAGCCCGAGCCCGGCGGTGACCGTGATGGCTCCGGCGACGTCCAGAGACTTCCGGCCCTCGACGCTGCTCTCCCGGACGAAGCGCGGGCTGAGGACGAAGGCGAGCGCGCCGACCGGAACGTTGATGAAGAAGATCCACTCCCAGCCGGCATAGGTGGTGAGGATCCCGCCCAGGAGGACGCCGACCGCGGCACCGCCGCCGCCGAGCGCTCCCCAGATGCCGAGCGCCTTGTTGCGCTCGGCGCCCTCCTCGAATGTGGTCATCACGATCGAGAGGGCGGAGGGGGTGATCACAGCCGCGCCAACGCCCTGCACCGCGCGCGACGCGATGAGAACGCCCTCGGACCACGCGAGCCCGCAGAAGAGCGAGGCAAGCGTGAAGACGACGACGCCGATCATGAAGACGCGCCGGCGCCCGTAGAAGTCGGCGATGCGGCCGGCGAGCAGGAGGAAGCCGCCATAGGTGATCGCGTACGCCGTGATCACCCACTGCAGGTTGTCGCGCGAGAAGTGCAGCGACTTGCCGATCGACGGCAGCGCCACGTTGACGATCGAGACGTCCAGGATCGTCATGAAGAAGGCGGCACAGACGACCGTGAGCGCCTTCCAGCGAAGCGGGTCGCGCTCGGTCATGACTGCGGGTACGGCGGCTTCCATCGAATCTCCTCCCCTGTGGCTCTGTCCATCCTAGAGAGACGAACGAACGTCTCCCGGATCGACACGTCGGGCGATGGGCAGTAGGGTCGCCGCGATGACGTTCGCCGCCGTCGTCGCAGTCTCCGACGATCCCGTCGTCCTCGACGCGGTGCAGGCGCAGCTGGTCGAGCGGTATGCGCACGACTACCGGATCGAGTGCCTGGCGGATCCAGGCGACGCACTCGCCTTGCTCGAGTCGCTGGCCGGCGACGGAGCCGAGGTGGCGCTGCTCCTCGCGACGCAGTCGACAATCGAGGCGGCAGGCGACGCGCTGGTGGATGCGGCCCACCGGCTCCACCCCCAGGCAAAGCGGGCGATGCTCGTCTCGGCGAAAGCGTGGACGGATCCCCGGACGGCCGAGGCAATCCGCGCGTCGCTGGCGCGCGGCCGGGTCGATCACTTCCTCCTCGAGCCGGGCCAGCCTCCGGACGAGGTCTTTCACGAAGCCGTGCAGAGCTTCCTGCTCGAATGGGCACGCGAGCGGCTGCTCGTGCCCCAGACGGTCCACATCGTGGGTGAGGAATGGTCGGGAAGGGCCTACGAGCTGCGGAGCACGCTCGAGGAGTGTGCAACTCCGCATTCGTTCTCCCTGGCCGACTCCGACAAGGGCCGCGAGCTTCTCGCTCAGGCCCCACGCGACGCCGAGCTCCCACTGGTGTGCCTCCCCGACGGCCGTGTCCTGTCCAATCCGTCGAACGCAGAGATCGCGGCAGCCGCCGGGGCGCCGCAGGCGCTCGGCGAGCTCGTGTTCGAGCTTCTCGTCGTCGGAGCCGGTCCGGCCGGGCTCTCCACGGCGGTCTACGGCGCCTCGGAAGGCCTACGCGTCCTCGTCGTCGACGCCGGCGGGATCGGTGGACAGGCTCGGTCGAGCTCGCTCATCCGCAATTACCTCGGCTTCGCGAAAGGGGTCAGCGGAAGCCGGCTCGCCGAGCAGGCCTACGACCAGGCGTCCGCGTTCGGCGCGGACTTCCTCTTCATGCACCGCGCCACGGCGCTCGGGCGCGTCGACGACGAGCTCAGCCTTTCGCTCGAGGACGGTCGCTCGATTCGTGCGCAAGCCGTCGTCCTGGCGGTCGGAGCGAACTACGAACGGCTCGGTATCCCGGAGCTCGAGGCGTTGAGCGGAGCGGGCGTCTTCTATGGCGGGCCCGCATCCGAGGCGCATGAACTGACGGGAGGCAACGTCTACGTCGTGGGCGGTGGCAATTCCGCGGGACAGGCCGCCCTGCACCTTGCGCGCTACGCGCAGCGGGTCACGATTCTCGTCCGAGCCGGCGGTCTCGAATCGAGCATGTCGCACTACCTCGTGCAGGCGATCGAAGCCAACCCCGGCATCGAGGTGCGCACCGGGACTGCCGTCACCGCCGGTGGAGGCGAGGGCCACCTGGAGCAGCTCGTGCTCAGCGAGCTGGCGTCCGGAACGGAGGAGACGGTGCGCGCCGATGCACTCTTCGTCCTGATCGGCTCCCGGCCGCGTACGGACTGGCTACCGCCCGAGCTCGCGAGGGACGAGCTCGGCTTCCTGCTGACGGGTGACGACGTGAGTCCCGGCTGGCCGCTCGAGCGACACCCGTTCCTCCTGGAGACGAGCATGCCGGGCGTCCTTGCTGCAGGCGACGTCCGCCACGGCTCCATCAAGCGCGTCGCGGCCGCCGTCGGTGAAGGCGCGACCGCAGTGCAGTTCGTCCATCGGCTGCTCGCCGAAGAGCGGCGTGCTGTGGCCGCGCGCTGACCCGTTCTCCACCCAGACAGCGAAATCAGCCGCGAATGGTGGTAAGACTGACCCGGTGAGCCCGGCGGACGAGCTTCCGGTCGGCACGGTCACCTTTCTCTTCACGGACATCGAAGGCTCCACTCGGCTGCTGAAGCAGCTGCGCGACGGGTACGGCCAGGTGCTCGAGGAGCACCAGCGGATCCTGCGCGAGACCTTCGCCGCGCAAGACGGGCACGAAATCGACACGCAGGGCGACTCGTTCTTCGTCGCCTTCTCGCGCGCGAAGGACGCCGTCGCGGCCGCGGTCGAGGGCCAGCGCCGGCTTGCCGAACACGACTGGCCGGACGGGGCCGAGCTGCGCGTGAGGATGGGCCTCCACACCGGCGAGCCGGCGGCGGCCGGGCAGCGCTACGTCGGGCTCGGCGTGCATCGCGCGGCACGCATCTCGGCGGCCGGTCACGGGGGCCAGGTGCTCGTCTCGCAGGCGACCCGCGAGCTGCTGCGCGACGATCCCTTGCCGGACGTGTCGCTCCGCGACCTCGGCGAGCACCAACTCAAGGATCTCGACGAGCCGGAGCGGCTCTACCAGCTCGTTGCGCCCGGGCTCGACGAGACCTTCCCGCCGCTGAAGACGGCCGCACCTGCCCCGTTCGAGGGTCGCGAGGAGGAGCTCGCGGAGGCCGCCGCCGCGACGATGGCGGCGCGCTGGCGACGGCCCGGACGGCGGACGCTCGTTTTCGCGACGTTCGGTGCGGCCGCGGTCGGTGTGATTGCCGGAGTGCTGCTGACACAGGGTGGCGGCGCGACCGCGACCGCCGCCATCCAGCCGAACTCCGTCGGCGTGGTGAATCCGTCGAACGGTCGGGTCGCCACAACCTTCTCCGCCGGAGCTTCTCCCGGCGGTGTGGCGGTGGGTGCGGGCGCCACCTGGGTCACGAACACCGACGCCAACACCGTTTCGCGCATCAATGCCGGCTCGAGCACCCCCAACCAGGCGTACACGGTGGGTGGCGGCCCGGTGGGCGTGACGGTTGGGGACGGCTCGGTCTGGGTCGCGAACGGGCTCGACGGGACGGTTTCGCGTATCGATCCCGCCTCGCCCCAGGTGGCACAGACGTTCCACGTCGGCAACGGGCCGGTGGGTGTCGCCTACGGCGAGGGGAAGGTGTGGGTCGCCAACTCGGTCGACGGGACGGTCTCCGAGATCGATCCGGCCAGCGGAAGGGCGCCGCGTGCGCTCCCCGCAGTCGCGGGGGCCGCCGAAGTCGCCGTCGCTTTCGGACGCGTCTGGGTCGTGTCGCCTACGACCGACACCGTCGTCTCGCTCGACCCGGGCTCCGGCCAGATCGAGGACAAGGTCTCCGTCGGCGTCGATCCGGTCGCGATCGCGGCCGCGGACGGGGCGATCTGGGTCGCCAACCACTACGACGGCACGGTCACGAAGATCACGCCGAATTTGCCGGGGCAGGCACGGCTCGCAGATGTGATCCACGGCGTCGGGCACGAACCGATCTCGATCGCAGCCGTGAACGGAGACCTGTGGGTCGCGGCCGACGGCGGGCTGTCGCGGATCGACCCGTCGAACGACCAGGTCGTCAAGCAGGTGCCTCTCGCCAACCCGCCGCAGGCACTCGCCGGCACAGCCGCCGGGATCTACGTAGCCGTGCGCTCGAGTGGCCTCGAACATCGCGGGGGCACGCTTCGCGTGTTGGAGCCGCCGCCTGACTATCTGGACCCGGCGCTGGCGTACGCCCCCTGGTCCTGGAGCCTGCTGTCGATGACCTATGACGGCCTGGTCGGCTATCGCCGCGTCGGGGGAATCGAGGGCGTGCAGCCGGTGCCCGACCTCGCGGT
>DATFSG010000224.1:0-3120 GCA_035262765.1 Gaiellaceae bacterium
GCTCGGTCTCGATCCGGTCGAGGTGCGAAAGAAGAACTACATCCGCGCCGAGGACATGCCGTACGAGACGCCGAATGGCTGTGTCTACGACTCCGGCGACTACGCCGCGATGCTCGACCTCGCGCTCGGGCTGATCGACTATTCGTCGATTCCCGCGAAGCGTGAGGAGGCGAAGGCGCGCGGCAAGGTGCTCGGCGTCGGGATCGGCTCGACGCTCGACTCGGGCACGAACAATTTCGGCCAGTCGCGACTGATCAACCCCGAGCTGCAGTTCTCGGGCAACAACGAGGTCGCGACGGTCAAGCTCGACATCTTCGGCGAGATCGTCGTCACGCTCGGCACGACGCCGCAGGGCCAGGGGCACGAGACGACGGCGGCCCAGGTGGTCGCCGACATCCTCAACTGCTCGGTCGACGACGTGCACGTGCGCGCCGGCCACGACAGCTACTGGAACTCGCACGCCGGCTTCTCGGGCACGTATGCAAGCCAGTTCGCCGTCACAGGCCTCGGCGCGGTCAAGGGCGCGACCGAGATGCTGCGGGACGAGATCTTCAAGCTCGCCGGCGCCGTCTTCGGCGGCGTGCCGCCCGAGGCGCTCGAGCTCGCCGACGGCGGAATCCGGATCAAGGAGAGCCCCGACGCCTTCCTGCCGTTCATGGCGTGCGGCGCGATCATCAACGCGAACAACGCGGGCCTCCCGGAGGACCTCGACGTCACGCTCAACTGCCGCTACGTCTACCGGCCGCCGTTCGAGGTGCCCGACGTCGAGACGAAGAAGGGCAACCTCACACTCACCTACGCGTGCCAGGTGCACGTCGCCGTCGTCGAGATCGATCCCGAGACCGGCGCGTACGAGATCGTCGACTACGCGGCAGTCGACGACTGCGGCAAGCGGATCAACCCGCAGATCGTCGAGGGCCAGGTGATGGGTGCGACTGCGCAGGCGCTCGGCGCGGCTGTTCACGAGACGTACGAGTACGACGAGGACGGGAACCTGCTGACGCCCAACTTCTACGACTACCACGTGCCGCACGCGCTCGACATGCCGCCGCTTGCAACCGGCGCGATCGAGAGCCCGTCCCCGTTCACGCCGCTCGGGACGAAGGGCATGGGCGAGGGCGGAGGCGCCGGCATCCACGCAATCTGCGCGGCGATCCAGGACGCGACCGGCGCGATCGTGACCGACAGCCACAACCCGTACCAGCGCGTGTGGAAGCTGCTGCAGGAGAGCGCATGAACGTCTCCGGCGAGCGCGACTTCGAGGCTCCGCGGGCGACGGTCTGGCAGGTGCTCAACGACCCCGCGTCGATGGCCAAGACCATGCCGGGCGTCGAGAGCTTCGACATCCACGACGACCAGCACTGGACGGCGAACGTGAAGATCCCGCTCGGCCTCGGCGGCCTGAAGATGAAGGTCGACATGCAGAAGGTCGAGGAGCGCGAGCCCGAGTTCGCGAAGCTGGCGATCAAGGGCAAGGGCGTCGGCGCGATGATGAACATGGAGACGTCGTTCACGCTCGCCGACGCGGCCGAGGGCAGCACCTCGATGGCGTGGAGCGCGGACGTCAAGCTGCTCGGGCCAATGGCCTCGATGGCCCAGCACATCCTGCAGCCGATCGTGAACCAACAGGTGCAGCAGGTGCTCACCGCGTTGGACGGCCAGGTTCAGGAGGCGATGGCGCGGGATTCGGCCTGATGGCGCCGCCGCTCAAGTTCGGCGTCATGCAGCTCACGATGGAGCCGCTCGAGGAGATGCTCGCCTCGGCGCGCGCGATGGAAGAGGCCAGGATTGACACCATCTGGCTGGCCGAGGCCTATCCCTGGTGGCGGAAACACGGCATGGAGGCTCGCTCGTCCACCGGAGTTGCCGCGCTCATGGCCCATCAGACGGGGCGGCTCACCATCGGCTGGGGGATCATCGCCGCGTCGACGCGGCATCCCGTGCAGGCCGCGATGGACGCGCGCGTCGTGCAGGAAGCGGCGGGGCCCGGCCGGTTCATCCTCGGCTTCGGGACCTCGAAGATCTTCCTCAACAACACGAAGTCGCAGACGAAGAAGACGCTCGGCCCGATGCGCGACGCGGTGACGATCGCACGCGGCGTCCTCTCCGGCGAGCGGTTCGACTACGACGGCGACACGTGGAGCGCGGATGTCCCCGCTATGGCGGCCGACGCTCATGCGCCGCGCGAGGTGCCGCCGGTCTACGTCGCCGCGACCGCTCCGAAGATGCAGCAGCTCGCGGGCGAGATCGCCGACGGGTGCCTCACTCCCTCGATCACGACGCCGGACTTCGTCCGCTACACGCGGGACAACGTCGGCGGCGAGATCGACGTCGGCTGCACGGTCGTCGCCTCGATCCACGAGAGCGACCGCGACGCGGGCCGCGACGGCGCGCGCGAGATTGCCGGCATGTACCTCGCGAACAAGGTGCAGAACATCCAGGGCTCCGCCGACACGCTGCTCGAGCTCGCGGGGATCGAGCAGGACGAGATCCGGCCCGTCGCCGAGGCGATGGAGCGGGGCGGACGTCTCGCGGCGAAGGCCGAGGTCTCGGACGCGCTGCTCGACAAGTGCCGCCCGATCGCGGGCACCCCGTCCGACTGCATCGCGGCGATCGAGGAGTACCGCGACGCCGGCTGCACCCACGTGATGCTCGAGCTGTGGGGCGCGGACCGGCACGAGCAGATCCGGCTTTTCGGGGCTGAGGTGCTGCCGCACTTCCGCTCATGAAGATCGACCGCGACCGCCTCGTCGACACCGCCACCCGGCTCGTGAACGTGCCGAGCTTCACCGGTGACGAGGAATCGGCCGCCCGCGTGATGGTCGAGCTCTTCGAGTCGCTCGGCTTACAGGTGCAGTGGCAGCAGGTGGAGGAGGGACGGGCGAACGCGCTCGGCATCTGGCCCGGCGCCGGCGGCGGCAAGTCGCTGATGTTCAACGGCCATCTCGACACCTCGTACTCGGGCCGCGAGCCGTGGCTCCGCGCCGTCCCCGGCTTCCAGCCGCAGGCGTTCGAGCGGGACGGCCGGCTCTACGGGCTCGGCATCTCGAACATGAAGGGCGCCGTCGCCTGCTACGTCGAGGCGGTGCGGGCGCTCCAGGACGCGGGCGTGCGGCTGCG
>DATFSG010000225.1:0-10454 GCA_035262765.1 Gaiellaceae bacterium
CGCATCTGCTGGCGTTCGGCGCGAGGCGCGAGCCGGTAGCGCGTTACGACGCCGTTGACTCCCACCCCCGCTGCGACAGCCGCTTCGATCACGACAGGCCACGCCGGAAGCGAAGGCCGCTCGGTCCAGAGGAAGACGCCCACGCCGGCACCGACCAGGTAGCCCGCGATGACCGCGGGTGCCCGGTCACGGGACAGAACGCCGGTCGGAAGGGCGAGCAGGACATGCAGCATCGCCGCAGGCAGCAGCGCGATCACCAGCGCGAGCACCAGCGCCGAGGCGTCGCCTCGTGCGACGCCGGCTGCCAGGGCCGCGGCGCCAGTGAGAAGGGAGAACCAGCTCGCAAGCTTCCCGAGACGCTCGTATCCCGACCGTCGAAGCAGAACAACGCCGGCGATCGCCCAGACAAGGGTGAGGCTGACCCAGCCGAGGTGTCCGTCCAAACCACTGTCGCGGCCGTGGACGACACCGACGACCGCGCCCGCGACTCCCACCGGCGCAATCAGCAAGAAGGCGACACGCCCGCCCGAATGCGAGTTGCCGGCCGCCTCCCGCGGTTTGGCTCGGGTCGCCGTCGCCGCCATCTTCACTCCGCCCGCAGAACAAGCGCCGGTGGCGTCCTCGCCGCAACGCGGGCCGGAACAATCGCTACGAAGTTCGCGAGCGTTATCGCGGCCGGCACGATCAGGAGGAGCAGCGGAATCGGCGTCACCGCGTCGGGGACAACGCCGAGCTGGCCGGCGAACAGGTTCCAGGCCCAACGGCCGAGCGCGTCCCCTATCGGCAGGCCGATCAGGAGGCCGATGGCAGCGAGCGTCGTCGCCTGGCAGACGACGGTTGCCAGCAACTGGCGGCGATCGAACCCGAGCGTCTTCAAGATCGCCAGGTCACGGCGGCGGCTACGAACCACAACGACCAGCGTCTGCGCTAGCGCAGCGAGCCCGACGGCGACGAGGACAACCGAGATCGCACCCGGCAGCTCGTTGACGCCCCCGAAGTCCGCGACTGGCCCCGCCAGGCCAGGAACCGCGCCACCGAACCACCGATAAAGCTGGGTCAGCGTCCGCGCCCGGTCGGCCCCCGGCCGAATGCGCGCGAGCAGAACCGCCCTGGACCCCACCCCCAGCCGGTTGAACAACGCATAGGGCTTCAGGTAAATGCCTTCTCCGAGTTGGTTGTTGTAGGTGGGCGGGAGGACGACGCGACCGACAACCCGCGGCCGGAAATGCAGTAAGGGCCCCGCGACGTGAACCCGTTGCCCGATCTGCACGCCGAGCGCCCGCATCGTCTTCGTCCCGAGTGCGACCTGGTCGTGTGACCGGGGCGCATGCCCTGAGAGGATCGTCGGCTTGAGACTGCCCTTCTCGTCGTACATCGCCCAGGCGCCGACCTCTCGTCCGTTCACCTGGACCGAGGACTTGTCGTCACCTACAGCGAGCCCGCTGATCTCTCGATCCGCGTAGGCCAAACCGCTGTTCCGCCAGTCGTTTTGGTTGAAATCGGTCCGGTAGTCCCAGTTCTGACCGAAGAGCCTCGGCGTCGAGAACAGGTGGTGCAAGCTGGCCGAAAACGTGAGCGCCGCGGCCGTGATGACGACGGCGAGGGTGACGCCCGCGAGCGCGGAGCCCGCAGAGAGAGCCGGCGTCTCTCGCCGTCTCGCCAGAGCAAGACGGACCCCGGTAGCTACGGGTACGGGTAGTCCCCACCGTGCGAGCGTCTCGGCCAAGCGGACCCTCGCCGGCCCATCTGCCGGAGAGGCTCCTACGCCTCGTGCGGCTCGCCAAGCCGCAAACCCGCCTGCCACCGTGACAGCTACGAGAACCGCTGCGCCGCCGAGCGCCAAGGCGAGGAGGTCGACGTCGAACCCCGGGGAGGGCTCGAGCTCACGTGCGTACCCGATCGGCGAGAGCGGGGAGAGCGCAACGGCGACCCCGACGCTTACAGCCGCTGCCGCCACAGCGATTGTCGCTGCCCGGGCGATGCCGAGCGCCAGAAGCTGGCGGCTCGTCATGCCGATCGCGCGAAGGATCGGATACTGCCCGGCGACCGCAACGGACATGCGCGAGAGCGATTGAGCCAAGAGCAGGAAGACCAGCACCGCCCCTGCCCCCACTCCGAGCCACAGCGCCTGTGCCAGCTCGTGGATCGAGTCCTGAATCTCGCTGGATTGTTCTGCCTGGTCGTATTCGATGGTCCCCCCCTCCTGTCGCATGACTAGACGCCGGAACGCCGGGAACCCGGCGGCGCCACCCTTGAGGCGAACGTCCAGGAAGCCGTCGACATACGGACGGTTCGGGTGGGCTCGATAGAAGGCCGGCGTCAGGCGAATCACGCCTCCGGGATTGCTCACCGGATCGGTCGACGCGACGACACCGACGACTTTCAGTCTGAAGCGACGGCGCCAGATCCTCAGACGGATCGTGTCGCCCGACGTAACACCGAAGGTTCGAGCGGCCCGCGAGTCGAGCAACGCCTCGGATGCGCGATGCCGATTCGGCAATCTCCCCGACAGGAGCTTCCATTTGTCGAGCGTGACCCCGTCGTTCCCGTCGATGCTCGCGTAGAGGTTCATCCCCATCCCGAACTTCGTGTAGGGGTTCATCCCCAACCCGAAGAGCAGGGGCCGACCACGAGCGTCGAGGGGCTGGAATTGCGGTTCCTCGCCGATCGAACCCGCAGCCACCTGGGGCAAGTGCTCGAGGGGCGCGCAATTAGCCACTCGAGCGCAGGCCCAGATCCTCGCGTTGCGGAAGAGGTACGCCGCCTCATAGCGCGCCAGCGCCGAATCCGTTCGGCGCGCCCCGGCAGCCGTGGCGACCAGAATCCCGCCGGCCAGTCCGACCAGCAGGGCTGCGGCGACCCAGGCCAGCCAATGCGAACGCAACTCGACGGCGTATCGCATCCGGACGGCGTTCACGAGCGTCAGGCTTCCACGGCGGAAACGGGGTCGGCGTTGCGTGTAGACGTCGCGACGCGGCCGTCCTCCATTCGAACAACTCGCCTGGCGGCCCCGGCAACTCGCTCGTCGTGGGTGACGAGCAAGATCGACTGACCGCCTGCGTGCAGCCGCCGTAACAGCTCCAAGATTTCGAGGCCGCCGGTTGTGTCGAGCGCGCCGGTCGGCTCGTCGGCGAGCAGCAGGGTCGGCTCGTTTGCGAGTGCGCGTGCGATCGCGAGCCGCTGCCGCTGCCCGCCGGAGAGCACCTCGGGCAGGTCCTGAGCTTTGTCCGGTAGGCCGAGCAGGTCCAAGAGGTCGCGGGCGCGACGCTCGGCACGGCCGCGCGTGGCGCCCGCGATAACGGCCGGGAGGGCGATGTTCTCCAGTGCTGACGTGTCCTCCAGCAGGTTGAAGAACTGGAACACGAAGCCGATGTGCCTTCGCCGCATGTGTGCCAGCTGACTCTCGTCCTTGCCTGCAAGTGGTTCGCCGCCAAGCACGATCTCGCCGCCGGACGGTGTATCGAGGCCCGCGACGAGGTTGAGCAGCGTCGACTTGCCACAGCCCGACGGACCCATGACTGCGACGAACTCGCCCGGCGAGAGCTCGAGGTCGACCCCGCGCAGGGCTCTCACCTTGCCCGCTTCTGACTCGAATGTCTTGCGCAGCCGGAAAGTTCTCAGAACTGTTTGAACCGGCGGCAGTGCGCTGTCCACGACGGCAACTCTGAACCGTCTCCAGCGGCCCCGCAACCCCTCCACCCGGGCGAGCGAGAGGGGGGGTACCCCCCACCAAAGACACCCGCCACAGCGGTTTTTGGACGGGATCCGACGGTCTAGCGTCGCTCCAGTTCTTCAGCACCCCTAGCAAAGGAGTTCGTAATGAGCCTGAGAACGAAAGTCGCCGTTACCAGCGGTCTCGTCCTCTCAGCCGTTGTAACCGCGGCGTGCCTGGTGATCGCGCCATCCGCGCTCGCTGGACAGCCTGCGACCGTGCCGCTGAATCCGGCTCCGCCGGACTTCGAGACCTGCAAGGCGACCGGAACTCAGACAATCTGCCAAGGCGCTCGCACGTTGCCGCCCTATGGCCCGGACGACACCGGGATCGCCTGCGGTAGCGGCAGTAGCGCATTCGACCCGTTCGACAGCGGTGTCGAGAGTCAAGTCGCCATCCGCTACTACGACGCGGACGGAAACCTGACTCGGCGCGTAATCCACGAAACATACGACTCAGCCTTCAGCAATCCGCTGACTGGCACGAGCATCCCCTACCACCAGCGGAACAACATCACCGACGTCCTCGCGGTTCCGGGAGACTTCAACTCGGCCACGGAAACGGGCACTGGCGAAATCAACTTCACCACGCCAGGTATGGGACTCGTCTACCAAAACGCCGGACGGACCGTCTTCGATGCGAACAGCGGCGACATCCTGTTCAGCTCCGGGAAGCAGGACATCAACGAGTACTTCAGCGGCAACACCAGCGTCGCCGACGAACTCTGCACGGCACTCGGAGCCTGAGCCCCACTGGGATGGAAGAGGGGCTTGTTCCCCTCTTCCATCCCACTTGGCGTCCGTCGGCAGCGGGCGAGGTCAGCAGATCAATGCCAAGCGAACAGAGGAGACGCGACGCGGCGGGAGCCCGTAAACCCTCGCCGCCGACCTCTTCCGCCGATACGCGAGCCCCTGGGCGACGGAGATTTGGTTGCCGGTCTCTCGAGGGCAAGCCAACTGCAAGGAAGGAGCTTTCGATGAAGCTGCAGTTGAAAGCAACCGTCGTCGCCATCGTCGTCCTCGCCACCGCGAGTCTGGCCGCTACCGGGACGCCGGCGGCGCCGGCGAGGACGAGTGCGTTCCCTTCGAACGGCCAACTCGCGTGGGTGAACCCCACCGGACCCTGTGAGGCATCCGATCCCTGCGGGAAGGTCGTCGTCGCCAACCCGGACGGGAAGGCCAGGCGCACGATCCATCTCCCCTGGGACGCGAGCTACCCGGTCTGGTCGCCGGACGGGAGCAAGCTCCTGGTTATCGCGAGAAGGCCGAACCTGCCGCCGAGGCCGGCGATCGTGAACCCCGACGGATCGGACTTGACGGTGCTCGATCCCCCTAACCTCGGTCTTGGCAGCCCGTTCGAGCTCGGCTGTACGTCCTGGTCGCCGGACGGAACGCGGCTGCTCTGCGCGGCCGTCAACGGCGGACCCGGCGGGGGGGCCGGCCTCTTCACGCTCCGCGCCTCGGACGGCGGCGACCCCATCCGCCTCACCACTGCTCCGCCCGGCTACTACGACGGCTATGCCAAGTACTCGCCCGACGGCACTCGCATCGCCTTCATCCGCGCCGTCGACGGCGACATGAGCACCGGCGCGATCTTCGTCGCCAACGCGGACGGCACGAAACCGCAGCGGGTCACGGACTACGGCGTCCCCATGTCCGGCGGCCTCGAAGGGCTGAACTGGTCCCCCAACGGAACCGAGATCATCTTCATGGCCCAGCCCTGGTCTCTGGACACGATCCATCCAGACGGCACGGGCCTGCACGAACTCGTCCACGGCCAAGACGGCTGCCCCTGCGCCATGGACCCCACCTTCTCGCCCGACGGAACCCACATCGCCTTCGCCAACAGCACCCCCTCGGACACCGACATCTTCACGGCGAACGCCGACGCAACCGATCCAATCGACATCACGAACACGCCCGACAGCCATGAGCTCGAACCGAACTGGGGCACCCACCCCCTCGCCCCGGCCTGCACCGCCGCCGAGAAGGCCAAACGCGCAAAGGCGCTCGCAACCTACAAGCGGCACATGGCCGCGGAACGACGCGCGTACTTCCGCACCCACCACGCTGCTAAGGCACGCGCCGCCTTTGCCAAAGCGCAGCGCGCGAAGCTGAAGAGGCTCGAGCGGCGAGTCAAGGCCTGCGCCGGGACGTAGCGAAGCGATTGACGGAATCGCGATCGTCCGGCCCACTACCGCAAGGAGTTGGGCATGTTGGATGGATAGTGTGCGGCCGTGGTCACGGCCGCAGAGATTGCAGAGATCGAAGTGTTCGCGATGCTCGATTACGAGCAGCAGGTTCAGCTCGCGCGCAGTGCGGCCGACGTCATCCTCGCGCCAGGGGAGTACGCCGCGAATGAGGGCGATGACCGCGCACTCTTCGCCGTCCTCGAGGGAAAGATTGAGGCCGTGAAGACGGTCGACGGTGTGGACAACGTCGTCGGCGAACGGTTACCAGGAGATGTGTTCGGCGAGGTTCCGATGGTTCTCGGAGCGCCGTTCCCGGTGGGGTTTCGAGCCGCCGTCGCGACACGCGTACTGCGCATCCGGCCAGCCGAATACCACACGATCGCGGCCGCCGACCCGATCGTCTCGAAGGCGATCGGATCGCTCGCGCAGTACAGGATGACGGGCGACCGGGGCCTGCAAGGGCTCGCCTCGAAGGCTCCAGCGCCGCGGGCGACCGTGCTGGGCCAATCGACCGATCCAGCGTGCACGCAGCTGCGTCATTTCCTGCACCGCAACCAGATCAGTTTCGCGTGGGTCCGGCCCGACGCTCCGGACGCGGAGGAGCAGTGGAAGGGGCCGCTGCCGGCCGAGGCAGATCGTCCTGCGCTCCGGTGCGCCAACGGCAAGACGGTGGTGCGACCCGAACTCCGACGTGTCGCCGAACTGTTCGGGCTGGGCACGGAGGCGGACGCCGCCGAGTACGACGCGGTTGTCGTCGGCGCGGGCCCGTCCGGCCTCGCTGCGGCGGTCTACGGCGCCTCGGAGGGTCTGCGCACGCTGGTAGTCGAGCGCGAAGCGCCGGGTGGACAAGCGGGCACCTCGTCGCGAATCGAGAACTACCTCGGTTTCCCCTCGGGCGTATCCGGCGATGAGCTCGCGAGCCGGGCACTCCAGCAAGCGCGCCGTCTGGGCGCCGAGATCCTCGTGACACGCACGATCACGCACTTGGACACCACGACGCGCGAGCTCCATCTGGACGGCGGAGACGTGCTGCAGGCGCGGACGATCATCCTCGCCTGCGGCGTCTCCTGGCGGCGACTCGACGTCGATGGCCTGGAGGAACTCGTCGGCAAGGGCGTCCACTACGGCGCAGCCCGCAGCGAAGGGCCGAATGTTCATGGTCTCGACATCCAGATCGTCGGGGCCGGTAACTCGGCCGGCCAGGCTGCGCTCTTCTTCTCCGAGCACGCTCGCAGCGTCACCATTCTCTACCGGGGCGCGAGCTTCGTGAACAGCATGTCCCAGTACCTAGTCGATCAGCTCGCTACCCGCCCGAACATCGGCGCGCGCTTCCACACAGAGGTCGTCGGCGCGCATGGCGAGGATTCGCTGCAGGCGATCGATGTCCGGACCGGTACTGCCGGCGCGGCCGAACGGCTGGCCTCCGGGGGCCTGTTCATCTTCATTGGCGCCGACGCAGAGACGGACTGGCTCCCGCCGGAGATCGCGCTCGACAGTCGCGGCTACGTGCTCACGGGGGCCGACGTCAGCGCGACGGAGGGCGCGTGGCCTCTGGAGCGGGATCCGTATCTGCTCGAGACCAGCGTCCCGGGCATCTTCGCGTGCGGCGACGTCCGCTCAGGACCGGTAAAGCGCGTTGCGTCTGCGGTCGGCGAAGGGAGCATGGCGATCGCTTTCGTGCACCAGTACCTCAGCGAAGCCGAGAAAGCAACGGTTACCTAGGGGCGCTGGAGGCGCTCTTCCACCGTCACTTCGAGCTCGGCGGCGATCGCAGGATATTGCGCTCGCAGACGCGTGAAGTCGTTGCCGAACAGGACGAGCAGACGCGAGGGCTTCGTCGTCGTAACAGTCGCCGTTCGTCTTCCCGTTGCGAGCAGCGCAAGCTCGCCGAAGAAATCTCCAGAGCCGAGCGTCGCGATCTCGTCACCGCCCGCTGTGATCGAAACCCCGCCGTCGACGATGACGAAGAACGAGTGACCAGTGGTCCCCTCGCCGACGAGCTTCACGTCGTTGCCGACATCTCTCGCCTCGAACCAGGCGGCGACTTCGGCCAGCTCTGACTCTGAAAGAGCATCGAAAAGTGGGAGCGCCGCGAGGTCGCGTGGGTCGGCTCCGGGCACATTCCCAATGTATGCGCTACTCAACCCCCTCGAAAGCCGTTGATCGAGGCGGCCAGAGTCGAACCCGCGGAACAATCCGATCGTGGATGGCTCCAGCCAGGCAGATTGGCGGGACCCCGCGACTGACGATGTAGGCTCGGCTCGTGCTGGAGACGGCGTCGGCGACAAGCGGGCACTGAGCTGGATTTCGACGACCTCGCACGGGGAATTAGGACGCGCGACGTCGAGGCGATACATGCCTACCTCCCCGGTACGGGGCCAACAGGGGGCAGCAGGAGGCGATGTGCGAGCTGTACGACTCCACGATGACGGCTTAAAGGTTGAGGAGATCGAGACGCCGTCGCCGAATCCGGGCGAGGTACTGGTGCGCGTGCATGCGGCGGCCATCACACGCGACGAGCTGGAGTGGCCCGTCGATCGACTGCCGGCGATTCCGTCATACGAGCTTTCGGGCGTCGTCGACGGCAGCGGCGAAGAGGTATATGCGCTCACCCCTTTCGATCGCGACGGCGTGGCTGCCGAGTACGCCGTCGTTCCGACGACGGTGCTTGCACCGAAGCCCTCGCGGCTGAGCCATGTCGAGGCGGCAGCTCTACCCATGGGCGGGTTGACCGCTTGGCAAGCACTGTTTGTGCACGGGCAGCTCGCCCCTAGGGAACGGGTGCTGATCACGGGTGCCTCGGGCGGGGTTGGGCACATCGCCGTCCAGCTTGCGCGCCACGCGGGCGCAAAAGTCGTGGAAAGCGAGCCGGCCGATCTGGTCTTCGACACTCGTGGTGGGGAGGTTCCCGCCGGCGAGCGCGTGGTCACGATCGCAGAAGAGATACCAGGCGCGACCTACTTCATCGTCGAGCCCAACCACGAGCAACTGCTGGAGTTAAGGACGCTCGTGGACGCGGACGAGCTTCGCACGGAGGTCGACTCAATCTTCCCGCTTAGGAAGGCCCCGGCGGCGTTCGAGCGAGTGGCCGCCCACGGGAAGCGTGGCAAAGTCGTGCTCGACGTCGTTGGCGGCGGCTAGGCGGCGGGGTGCGCCGAACAGAGATGCGAGCGGCTGGGGTCTCGGCGCTCGGCGAGCCCGTTGAGATCCTCGAGGTGGACGAGCCGGCACCTCCCGGCGAAGACGAGGTTCTGATCAACGTCGCCGCCGCCGGCGTCGGCAACTGGGACGAGCTGGTCAGAATCGGCAGCTGGCAGATCGGAGGGCCGGCTCCGATGGCGCTCGGCACGGAGGCGGCCGGAACAGTCGGGGCCGTCGGGCCCAACGTGGCCGACGTGCACGTAGGCGACGAGGTGATGGCACATCCGCTGCCTCTCCGGCGGCACGGGACGTGGGCGGAGAAGGTGGTTGCGCCGGCGGCGACCCTAGCGGCCCGGCCGCCCGAGGCATCCTGGGAAGCCGCGGCGGCGTTCCCCATTCCCGCGCTCACCGCGGCTCAAGTAGTCGACGAGGCTCTCGGGATCGAGAGCGGCGACGAGGTTCTCGTCAACGGAGCCGGCGGCGTCACGGGTGGCCTGCTCGTCCAGCTCGCCGCTGCTCGCGGCGCCCGCGTGATCGCGACGGCAAGCGCAGCGAAGGCCGAGCGAATTCGTGGCTATGGCGCGTCAGAGGTGCTCGACTACCACGGTGACTGGCCGGCGCTCGTTCGCGAGATCACCGGCGGCGGTGTGAGCAAAGCCGTCAACGCTGCCCGGGGACAGGCAACGACCACGTTGAAGGCCATCACCGACGGCGGCCGCCTCGCAACGATCACCGGCGACCCACCGCAGGAGGAACGGGGCGTCGACGTATCCGACGTCTATGTCCGGCCCGACGGTCGACAGCTATCAGCCCTTGCCGAGCTGCTGGCCCGCGCCACCCTTAGCGTGCCGATCGCCTCCATCCGTCCGCTCGAACAGGCGAAGGAAGCGCTGCGAGAGGTCGTCGCAGGAGCAGATGGCGCGATTGTCCTGTTACTCCGAACCTAACCCTGGCCACGAATGTTCGTGGCGTGGCTCTCATCAGCCCAGTACCCCCAACTACTCAGACGACGCTACACCGATCCGCCTTCGTGGGCCAACAGGGTTAAGCCGGTCTGACTCCACGTCAACGTGCGGCCCTTCGCGTCCCCTTGACCCAAGCAGGCAGGGGGAGTATTAATCGCCCAGAAGGCGCACCGCAACGAGAATGCGGCGTCCCGCTCGGCGCGTCCCATGCAGTTTTCTGCGAGGGAGCTGACTGTGCCAGAGCAAGCTGCAGAACCGCGGACACCGAGTGAAGAGCGGTTGGTAGCTCCCGCGACCCCCACATCGGCGATCCGAGGAGCGACCGAATGAATGGCGAGCCCACGCAGCAAGCGTCTGCTGATCCGTACCCCCCGCAGCCCCCCTACCCGCCCCAGCCGCCGTACCCACCGCCCGCGGCCGGCCCAGGCTCCCCCTACCCGCCGTA
>DATFSG010000226.1:0-2770 GCA_035262765.1 Gaiellaceae bacterium
CACCCCTATCTCGCGGTCGTTGTGGAACGGGACGTCGACGTGTGGATGCGAGACGAGGTTGAGCGACAGCCGGCGGCAGCTCGGACAGCGCACGGCGAGCCCCACCGTCCCGTCCGTCGCGGTCAGCAGCGTGAACGAGGAGGGGAACACGGGTCGCGGCTGCTCCTCGGGGAAGCAGAAGAAGCTCCACGGCCACTCGCCCTTCCCGATGTGCCGCGCCGCGAGATCGCCGAGCTCGGTGGCCACAGGGTCGAGGCTTGCGGTCATGAGGTTGAGGAAGTCGCCCGCGGCGAGGCCGAGCGGCGCCCAGTCGAGCTCCTCGTGCGTGACCAGGCCGTCGTGCTCCTCGCCGCACTCGCAGTCGAACCGGACGCGGAAGACGGCCGGGTGCGCTGCGCCGGGGAGCTGCTCGATGCTCCGGAAGGCCGAAAGCAGGACGTGCGTCTCGCCGCGGGACGGACAGGCAAATGTATAGCGACCCGTGAGGGGGTCGTACATGCGGACGTTGTAGAGAAGCCGCCGGACGACTCAGTAGGTGATCAGCGAGCAGAGGTCGTACTGCTCGAGACGCGCGCGACCGCCGAGGAACGAGAGCTCGATCACGAAGTTGACGCCTACCACGGTGCCGCCGAGTTGTTCCATGAGACCGGCGATCGCCTCCACGGTGCCGCCGGTGGCGAGCACGTCATCGTGGATGACGACCCGCGCGCCGCCGGCGATCGCGTCGGCCGCCACTTCGAGCGTGTTCTGGCCGTACTCGAGCGCATAGGTGGCGGAGACCGTCTCCGGCGGGAGCTTGCCCGGCCGTCGCGCCGCGACGAAGCCGCAGCCGGCTTCGACGGCGATGGCCGCGCCGAGCCAGAAGCCGCGCGCCTCGGCGCCGAGGACGAGGTCCGCCTCACGCTCGCGCGTCCAGTCGGCGAGCTGGCCTACCGCCTGCCGCAGCGCCGCCGGGTCGAGCAGCAGCGGCGAGATGTCCTTGAAGCCGACGCCCGGCTCCGGAAAGTCCGGGACCTCGCGGACCCGTGTGGTGAGATCGATTGCCGTCACGCCGCGCGCAGGCTACTCCACCAGGTGGCGGACGTTGCGCCGCAACAGGAGGTCGGCCAGCTCCTCGGCGCTCTGCGCGAGCAGCTGCAGATCGCCGAGCGCGGCCTGCCGGCGCTCGGCGCTCCGAGAGCGCAGGGAGGGACCGATCACCGCCTCGAGCAAGCTGCTCTCTCGGTCCGACGCGGTGCGGAAGGCCCGCAGGTTCCGCGGTGCGATCCCGAAGCGCGCGAGCACCTCGCACGCCGCCGCGATGTCCGCCTCGCTCTCGGCGTAGATCCGCTGCCCGTCCTCGATGCGCGGCTCGAGCAGCCCGTACTCCTCGAGCTCGCGGGCCCGAGCGGCGTTGATGCCGGCGCGCTCGCAGAGCCCCTCGAGATCGAGCTCCTCCTCCCCCACGTCGACGACGCTGCGGCGGCGACGGCGCTGCTTTCCCGCGCCCGCCTCGAGCTCCTCTTTGATCACGCGCAGCGGCAGGAACTCGTCGCGCTGCAGCCGGAGGATCGTCTCCAGCCGCTCGACGTCGTCCTCGGAGAACAGCCGGTAGCCGCCCTGCGTCCGCCGCGGGCTCAGAAGCCCCTGATCCTCGAGGTAGCGGATCTTCGAGATCGAGACGTCCGGGAACTCGTCCTGGAGCCGATTGCAGACGGTGCCGATCGTCAGGAGCCGGCGGCTCGAGGGAGCTTCGGTCATCGCCATCAGCGTTGGAGGAAGGTGAGCCGGTATTTGCCGATCTGGATCTCGTCGCCGTCGCTCATGTCCGCCGTCTCGACGCGCTCGCGGTTGACGAAGGTTCCGTTCAGGCTGCCCTGGTCCTCGAGCTTCCAGCGCTCGCCGTCCTTCGTGAAGACGGCGTGCTTGCGGGAGACGGTGACGTCGTCGAGGAAGATCGCGCATTCCGGCGAGCGCCCGATCGTCGTCGGCCCGTCCTCGAGGGCGAACGTCTCGCCCGCCCGGCCGCCGCCCGAGCGCACGATGAGGGCGGCCCCGTGGATGATCCCGAGATCGTCGAGCGGGTCGAGGTTCTCCGGCACCTCGGGGGCGGCGAACGACTCGGTCGACTCACCCTCCTCGGGGACGACGAGCGCCGCGCCGCACTTGGCGCAGAAGTGCGCGGACTCCGGGTTGTTGTACCCGCACTCAGGGCAGTAGACGTGCGCCATCAGGCAGGTGGCGCAGCCTTGCCGGTGAGAATCTCGGTGAGCGAGTCGACGTCGACGGAGTCGAGGACGCTTCTCCCCTGCGTCTCCTGGAGCCGCGCCACGAGCTCGGCCCGCAGGATGTCGATCTTTCCGTGGAGGAGCCGCCGGCGGTATGACACCTCCTGCTCCTCGCGCGTGAGCTCGTCGATGAGCTTCTTGAGGTCCTCGTCGGTGAGTGTCGCGAGATCCGGCAGCGGTTCCATCAGGCCCTTTCGGTCGAGGGTGAAGCTGAACTTTAGCCTTTGCCCTCGGCTGGAGCAAAGACCCGTTTAGGTACGGGCTGCGGCGGCTTCTCCCTGCTCGATCTCGTCCACGAGCGACCGCAGCTCGCGCGCGAGCTCCTCCGAGGCCTGGCGCGTCTCCCCCTCCGCGTAGAGGTGGAGCAGCGGCTCGTCGGGATCCGGGAGCACCTGCGCCCAGCCGCGCTCGTCGAACAGCTTGATCCCGTCTGTGAGGTCGAGGTCGCGGCCCGCGAGGCGCTCGTTCAAGACGCGCATCACGAGCCCCTTGAGCGCCCACGG
>DATFSG010000227.1:0-10446 GCA_035262765.1 Gaiellaceae bacterium
GGCAAGCCGACGTACTTCGAGAGCGAGGCGACGCTTGACTCCTGGCCGATCTCCCAGGATCCGGCCGAGCATCCGACCTCGATCCTCCGCCTCGGTCGCGACCGCGGCGAGCTGATCGAGCTCGAGGCGCAGGCGCTCGACCAGGAGGGGTTCGCGATGGACATCGGCGCGGCGGCGCCGACCGCTCCCCCCGGAGGCACGGACGCCGAACCGGGGCGAGGGCTCGCCAGATCAGGCGTGATATTCGCGGTCGCGACCGGCGCCTCGCGGGTCCTCGGGCTCGTCCGAGAGATCGTCGCGGCGGCCCTGTTCGGGATCACAGGCCCGATCAACGCCTTCAACATCGCGTTCCTGATCCCGAACACGGTGCGTTCGCTCGTGGCGGATCAGGCGCTCTCGGCGGCGTTCGTCCCGGTCTTCAGCGACCTGCTCGTCAAGGGAGAACGGAAGCGCGCATGGCGAGTCGCTTCGTCGATCTTCTGGCTGATGCTGCTCGGCCTCGGCGGCCTCACGGCGCTGTTCATCGTGATCGCGCCCTGGGTGATGGGGCTGTTCAACTACGGGCCGAACGAGCTCTACGGCCCGCTCGCCATCGCGCTCTCACGGATTCTGTTCCCGACCATTGTCATCCTGGGTCTGACCGGGGTCGTCGTCGGGATCCTCAACAGCTACGACCACTTCACCGTGCCCGCCCTGAGCCCGGTGGCCTGGAACCTCGTGATTCTGATCGGCCTCGCGCTCGGCGCCGAGCACGCGAGCCTCAAGAGCACCCAGCTCTACTACTACGCGGTCGGCATCCTCGTCGCGACCATCATTCAGTTCCTCCTGCCGCTGCCCTGGCTGCGCGGGCGGGACGGTCGGCTGCACCGGGTGATCGACATCCGCGATCCGGCGGTGAAGCGCACCTTCGTTCTCATGGTGCCGGTCACGATCGGGCTCGGCCTGATCAACATCAACGCCGTCATCGACCAACTCTTCGCGACGCATTTCCTGGACAAGAACGTCGCCCCGACGGCCATCGTCAGTGCGTTTCGGCTCTACATGCTCCCGCAGGGAGTGTTCTCGGTCGCCGTCGCCACCGTCCTCTTCCCGCTCCTTTCCCGCTACGCGTCGCGGCAGGACTGGCCCGGATTCAAAGGGACCGTCGCTACCGGGCTCCGGCTGATCACGTTTTTCCTCATCCCCGCCAGCGTCGCGGCGGCGGTCCTCGCGACCCCGATCGTGCGGCTCCTCTACCAGCGCGGTGCCTTTCATCCTTCGCAGACACCGATCGTCGCGGCCTGCCTGGCTGCGTTCGCGCTCGGGCTCACGTTCAACGGGACGATGCTGATGCTCAACCGTGGCTTCTTCTCTCTCCAGTCGCCGTGGATTCCGAGCTGGGTCGCATTCGGGAACCTCGGCCTGAACGCCCTGCTGGACGCGGTCTTCTATCGGTTCGGAATCTGGGGGATCCCGCTCTCGACCTCGCTCGTCAACATCGCCGGCACCGGGGCGCTCATCTACTTCCTCCGGCGTCGGATGGGCGGTTTCGAGCTCGGCGAGACGACGCGAACATTCCTGCTCGTGTGCCTCGCGTCCGTCGCGCTCGCCGCGGTGGGGTGGGGCATCTGGCGCCTGCTCGATACGGGCCTCGGGCGGTCGCTCCCCGCGCAGATCGTCTCGCTCGGAGCAGGTCTCGTGCTCGGCTACGCCGCCTTCTTCGGGGTCTGCCGGCTCCTCGGCGTGCGCGAGCTCGAAACGATGCTGCGACTGCGGCGCAGCCGCGCCTAACCTGGCCGGGAACCTGCCGGCAAGTTCTGACGGAGTTGACAGTCCGGCAGCACGAGTTGTCCGCTAGCGTCGATCGCCAGGGCGGAGGGAACGCGGTCCCCACCCTGGGTGGGGGCGCGCGGTCGGCCCGCCCGAATCGCGCACGGGCGGCCAGTACCATCGCCCGCGGGATGGATCAAAGCCACGTCCGCAACTTCTCGATCATCGCGCACATCGACCACGGCAAGTCGACACTCGCCGACCGCATCCTCGAGCTCACCGAGGCCGTCTCCGCGCGCGAGATGCGCGAGCAGGTTCTCGACTCGATGGAGCTCGAGCGCGAACGGGGCATCACGATCAAGGCCCAGGCCGTCCGGGTCAGCTGGAAGGGCCACGAGCTCAACCTGATCGACACGCCCGGCCACGTCGACTTCACGTACGAGGTCTCGCGGTCGCTGCAAGCCTGCGAAGGAGCGCTGCTCGTCGTCGACGCCGCGCAGGGCATCGAGGCGCAGACGCTCGCGAACGCCTACCTCGCGATCGAGAACGGCCTCGAGATCGTCCCCGTCGCGAACAAGATCGACCTTCCCGCGGCCGATCCGGATGCGACGGCGGTCGAGGTTGCAGATCTGCTGGGAGACGACCCAACCCACGTGCTGCGTATCTCCGCCAAGACCGGCGACGGCGTTGCCGAGGTCCTCGACGCGATCGTCGAGCGCGTTCCTCCGCCCGCCGGCGATCTCGCCGCGCCTGCACGGGCTCTCGTCTTCGACTCTTCCTACGACCAGTACCGCGGCGTCGTCGCCTTCGTCCGCGTCGTCGACGGGTCCTTCTCCACGCGCGAAGCACTGCGGACGATGGCCACCGACACCCGCTTCGACGCCGAGGAGCTCGGCGTCTTCTCGCCGGCCATGACCCCGGTCGACGAGCTCTCAGCCGGTGAGGTCGGCTACGTCGTGACCGGGCTGAAGGACGTCTCGCGGCTGCGGGTCGGCGACACGCTGACCTCGGTGCGCCACCCCGCGCAAGAGGCGCTGCCCGGTTACAAGGACGTCAAGCCGATGGTTTTCGCCGGGCTCTTCCCGACCGACTCCGACGACTACCCTGAGCTCCGCGACGCGCTCGAGCGGCTCAAGCTCAACGACGCCGCGCTCGTCTACGAGCCCGAGACGTCACAGGCGCTCGGCTTCGGCTTCCGCTGCGGCTTCCTCGGCCTGCTGCACATGGAGATCGTGCGCGAGCGGCTCGAGCGCGAGTTCGACCTCGATCTGCTCGTGACCGCGCCGAACGTCGCGTACCGCGTGCAGGAGAAGAACGGCGACTGGGTCGAGGTGCACAATCCCGCCGAGTTCCCGCGCGAGGTCGAGGAGGTCGAGGAGCCGTACGTGGCCGCGTCGATCATCGTCCCGAAGGAGCACGTCGGTGCGGTCATGGAGCTGAACAACGACCGGCGCGGCACCTTCGGGAAGCTCGAGTACCTCTCGCCCGAGCGTGTCCATCTGACGTACGAGCTCCCGCTGGCCGAGATTGTCCTCGACTACTACGACCAGCTCAAGTCGCGCACGCGCGGGTACGCGTCGTTCGACTACGACCTCGCCGGGTTCAAGCCCGGCAACCTCGTGCGTGTCGACGTCCTCGTCGGCAGCGAGCCGGTCGACGCGCTGTCGCTCATCGTCCACCGCGACTTCGCGTACGACCGAGGCCGGCTGCTCGTGGACAAGCTCCGCGAGGAGATCCCGCGCCAGATGTTCGACATCGCGATCCAGGCCGCGATCGGCTCGCGGGTCATCGCGCGCGAGACCGTCAAGGCGAAGCGCAAGGACGTGCTCGCGAAGTGCTACGGCGGCGACATCTCGCGCAAGCGCAAGCTGCTCGAGAAGCAGAAGGCCGGCAAGAAGCGGATGAAGCAGGTCGGCGCGGTCGAGGTGCCGCAGGAGGCGTTCCTCGCCGTGCTCAACATCGGCCAGGGCGGCAAGGGATCGTGAGCGCTCGCCACCTCTACGTCCACCTGCCGTTCTGCGCGCACCGCTGCGGCTATTGCGACTTCGTCACGGCGACCGGCCGCGACCACCTGCACGGGCCGTACGTCGACGCGCTGCTACGCGAGCTCGACGAGGAGCACGACGGCTCTCCGGTCGAGACGATCTTCCTCGGCGGCGGCACACCGACCTTCACGGCGCTGCCAGAGCTGCTGCGACTGTTGCGCGCGCTCCCGTCGACGCGCGAGCTGACGGTCGAGGCGAATCCCGAGACCGTCACGCCCGAGCTCGCGCACGAGCTGCGCGGCGCGGGCGTCAACCGCGTCTCGCTCGGCGCGCAAACGTTTCAGCCGCATCTCCTCAACGTGCTCGAGCGCCGCGCGACGCCCGCCGACGTCGACCGCGCGTTCGGCCGGCTGCGCGAGGCCGGCTTCGACAACCTCTCGCTCGACCTCATCTACGGGATCCCGGGCCAGACGCCGGAGGAGCTCGCCGCCGATCTCGCCCACGCGATCGAGCTCGGCCCGGAGCACATCAGCGCCTACGAGCTCGAGGCGAAGCCCGGCACGCGGTTCACGATCGCGCACGGCGCCGAGCTCGAGCGGCAGGCCGAGCAGATGGAGGACTACTTCGAGCGCGTCGTCGCGACGCTGACGACGGCCGGCTACCGCTGGTACGAGACCGCGAACTTCTGCCGCGACGGCAAGCGCGCCGAGCACAACCTCGCCTACTGGCTCGGCCGCGACTACCTCGGCCTCGGCGTCGGCGCCGTGTCGACGCTCGACGGCGAGCGCCGGCGTAACACGCCGAAGCTCGCCCGCTACCTGCAGGGTCACTACGACCGACAGATCGAGCTCCTTGACGAGCGGACACGGGCGCGCGAGCGCGTGATGCTCGGTCTGCGGCTCGACGAGCCGTTGGCGCTCGGCGGGCTGCGCTCGGCCCTCGACACCGAAGGTCTCGCGCGGGCCGAGCAGCTCGGGCTCGCCGTCGATGCTGGCGAGACCCTCGCTCTCACGCGGCGCGGCCGCTTCCTTGGCGGCGGGGTCACGGCCGAGATCCTCGCCTAACGCGGCTAAAATATCCTGCAAATGCCGGAAACAATGCAACTCAGCGAGCGGCAGCAGGCGGTTCTCCGCCGCGTGGTCGAGGAGTTCGTCGGCACCGGCCAGCCCGTCGGCTCGAAGACGCTCGTCGAGCGCTCCGACCTGCGCGTGTCGCCCTCCACGGTCCGCGCGGAGCTGGCGGAGCTCGAGAATCTCGGGCTGCTCACGCACCCGCACACGTCCGCCGGACGCGTGCCGACGGAGCGCGGCTACCGCTACTACGCCGACGAGTTGCTCGGGCGGCTCGAGCCGCAGCCGCAGGCGTTCCCGCTCGACCTGACCACCACGAGCACCGAGGTCGAGTCCGCGCTGCAGGCGACGACCGAGATGCTCTCGCAGGTCACGCGACTGCTCGCGCTCGTCTCGGCGCCGTCGCTCGAGGTCACGCACGTCCGGCACGTGGAGGTGCTCCTCCTGCAGCCGCAGCTCGTGATGGTCGTCGTCATCACGTCCGCGGGCGGCGTCTCGAAGCGACTCTTCCACTTCGAGGAGCCGGTCGACGCGGGGCTCGCCCAGTGGGCAGGCGACTACCTGAACGAGGCCGTCGCCGGGTTGCAGCTGGGCACCGGGCTGCTGCGTCGGCGCTTCGAGGAGCCCGGTCTCAGCCCGGCGGAGCGCGCTTTTCTCGAGGCTCTCCGGCCCGCGTTCGTCGAGCTTGTTTCCGCCGAGCAGCGCCTCTACGTGGGCGGCGCCGCCGACCTTCTGGGCGAGGTCCGCGCGGAGGAGCTCGACGCCTACCGCAGCCTGTTCGAGCTCGTCGAGCGTCGCGCCGACCTGCTCGACGTGGTCGGGCAGCCGGGCGCCTCGCGGCGCCCGTACGTCCGGCTCGGCCACGAGCTCGCGCATCCGGCTCTGGCCGAGATCGCGCTCGTCGGCGCGTGCTACGGGCTCGTCCACCGGGCGCTCGGCGTCGTCAGCCTCGTCGGGCCGGTGCGGATGGACTACGAGAAGGCGCTCGGAGCAGTGCGCTCCGCCGCGCTCGAGCTCTCGCGTTTCGTCGAGTCGATCTACGACGAGACCTGAGTTTCACCCGCAGCGACCACTACATTCCGGACGAGATGGCGACGACCGACCGCGACTACTACGAGCTGCTCGGAGTCGGGCGCGACGCAAGCGAGGCCGACATCAAGCGCTCCTTTCGGCAGCTGGCGCGCGAGCTCCATCCCGACGTGTCCGACGAGCCGGACGCCCAGGACCGCTTCCGCGAGGTCGTCGAGGCGTACGAGGTGCTCTCGAAGACCGAGACGCGGCAGCTCTACGACCGCTTCGGTCACGCCGGGCTGCGGAGTGGGGGCTTCCAGGCGGGACACGTGGACTTCGGCAACCTCGCCGACCTCTTCTCGGCCTTCTTCGGCGACGACGTCCTGTTCGGCGGTCGCGGCGGCGGCGCCCGCGCGCGCGGCGCCGACCTCGCGGCGACGGTCGAGATCGACCTCGTCGAGGCGGCTCACGGGGTCACGCGCGAGGTGCCGTTCGAGGCGGCCGTGACCTGCACGCGCTGCGGCGGCGACGGCGCGGAGCCGGGCAGCGAGATCACGACCTGCCCCAGCTGCAACGGATCCGGGCGGCTGCAACAGGTATCGCGGAGCGTCTTCGGCGAGTTCGTCCGCACCCAGGCCTGCCCCACCTGCGCCGGCTCGGGTCGCCGGATCGAGCAGCCGTGCAGCGAGTGCCGCGGCGCCGGCCGCGTGGTCGAGGAGCGGACGCTTCCGGTCGAGATTCCGCACGGGATCCACCACGGCCAGCAGATCCGCCTGACGGGCGCCGGGCACGCGGGGCTCGTCGGCGGCCGGGCCGGAGACGTCTACGTCGAGGTGCGGATCCGTCCCGACGAGCGCTTCGTGCGTGAGGGCGACGACATCTACGCAACCGTCGACCTGACGTTCACGCAGGCCGCGCTCGGCGTGACTCTCACGGTCCCGACGCTCGACGGGGAGGAGGAGCTCGAGCTGCCGCCGGGGACGCAGCCGGGCGAGATCATCGTCCTGCGCGGCCGCGGCATGCCCATCCTGCAGCGACGCGGCCGCGGCGACCAGCGGATCCTGGTCAACGTCCTCGTGCCGCGCCACCTCACCGACGAGCAGCGCCGCCTCCTGCGCGAGTTCGACGAGCACGCCGACGAGCGCACCTACGGCAAGTCGGAAGGGATCTTCGACAAGCTCAAGAGCGCGTTCCGCTGAACCGTTACGTGATCGTCGGCGGCGAGCCGGAGCTTGCGCTCCTGCTCCACATCTTCCCGGAAGGAGTCGAGGAGCTGGACGGCGCGTACGCGGTCTACGCCGACGAGCCGCCGCTCGGCTTCGACGTGGTCGAGGTCGACGACGTGGCCGAGGGCTGGGAGGACGGTTGGCGCAGCTTCCACCACGGCGTCCGGATCGGCCGGCTCTGGGTCGGGCCGCCGTGGGAGGAGGCGCCCGCGGACGCGCTCCCGGTGATCATCGATCCGGGCCGAGCGTTCGGCACCGGCGCGCACGCGACCACGCGGCTCTGCCTCGAGCTCCTGCAGGAGCTGGAGCCAACGAGCCTGCTCGACGTCGGCTGCGGGTCGGGTGTGCTGTCCGTTGCAGCGGCGAAGCTCGGGTTCGAGCCGGTGGTCGCGGTCGATCTCGACGACGTCGCGCTCGAGACGACCCGCGCGAACGCGGCCGCGAACGGCGTCACGGTCGAGGTCGGAAGGGAGCTCGAGCCCTCGGAGCTCGCGGTGATGAACATCGCGCTCGACGTCGTCGAGTCGATGCTCTCGGAGCTACCCGTCGAGCGGGCGATCACGTCGGGCTACCTCGAGCGGGACGAGCCGCGAGCCGAGGGCTGGCACCAGCTGCAGCGGCGAGTGCGCGACGGCTGGGCTGCGGACCTGCTCGAGCGCATCTAGGGGCGACGCCGCACGACGAGGCTGTCGAGCGTCCGCAGCGCGGCCGCGCGCGTCCTCCGGCTCACGCGCTTGCCGAGCACGACATGCAGCTTGAAGTAGCGGCCCGCGGCGCGAAAACTGAGCCGGTAGCTCGGCCCGAGACATTCGTACCGGGCGAAATGGCGCAGCCGGAAGTGGCGAGGTCGACGCGGGAAGTCCCGCTGCCGCTGGGCGCCGGAGAACTCCCAGGCGAAGATGAAGACACCGGTCGCGGGCAGCCGGTCGAGCGCGGCCTTCGGTTCGCAGCCGTCCGCGCCCAGGTCGCCGCGCGGCAACGGATAGGAAGCGATCGCGAACTGGGGATATCCGACCGGCGTGAGGGACGCAGCCGTTGCATGCCAGCCCGGCGGGAGACGGGCGCTCAGACCGCGCGCGTGCCAGACGTGCCGGTCTGCACCGGCCGAGATGGCAAGGACCGTCACCGCGGCGAACGCTGTGCAAAGGCGCATGGTCTTCCTACGTCTGGCGGGCCGTCACGAGTCCAAGCTCTACGATCCGGCGCGTGACGTCGTTCTCCGTCCGTTTCCTCGGCTGCAAGGTCTCGCACGTCGACGCGCACGCGGTGCGCGAGCGGCTGCTCGGCGACGGGCACGAGGAGCGCAACGGCGGCGCCGACGTGGCGGTTGTCAACACGTGCTGCGTCACCAACGAGGCCGTCGCGAAGTCGCGCAAGGAGGCGGCCCGCGCGGCGCGCACGCACCAGCGCGTCTACATCACCGGCTGCGGCGCGAACCTCGCCGGGGATGCGTTCGCCGGGTTGCCCGAGAACGTGGTCGTGGTCGCGCGCCGCAGCGAGGAGACGCCGGAGTTCGTCGCGGGCGACGTCGGCGCGATCGGCTGCGTACAGGCAGACGCCCGGCTCGATCGCGTTCGCGCCTTCGTCAAGGTGCAGGACGGCTGCTCGTTCGCCTGCCGCTTCTGCGTCATCCCGCTCGTCCGCGGCGCGTCGCGCAGCCGCTCGGCCGACGCCGTGCTCGGCGAGATCCGCCGCCGCGTCGCTCAGGGCCACCGCGAGGTCGTCCTCACCGGGATCAACCTCGGCTGCTACCGCGACCGGGTCGCCGGTTACCACCTGCCGCGGCTCGTTCGGGAGGCAGGAGCGACCCCTGGGCTAGAGCGCCTCCGCCTCTCCTCGATCGAGATCAACCACGTCGACGAGGAGCTCGTCCGCGCGCTGCGCGAGACGCCGACGGCGAGCCGACATCTGCATGTGCCGCTCCAGTCGGGCGACGACGGCGTCCTCGAGGCGATGGGCCGCCGGTACTCCGTCCGCACGTACCTGCGCCGCCTCGAGCCCCTGCGCGAGGACTTCAACCTCACGAGCGACGTCATCGTCGGCTTCCCCACGGAGGACGAGACCGCGTTCGGGAACACGCTTCGCGTCGCGGGCGAGGCGGGGCTGACGAAGGTGCACGTCTTCCCCTACTCGCCGCGCCCCGGCACGGGCACGGCCGCCGAAGATCCGGTGCCGCCGGCGGTGAAGAAGGAGCGGAGCGCACAGCTGCGCGCGGCCTCGCACGAGGCGTGCCTTGTCCACTGGCGCTCGAAGGTCGGCCGCGACGACCTCGTGCTCGTCGATCGGCCCGGGCGCGGCTACGGCGACGACTACTCGCCGTGGCTCGTGCCGGAGTCGGCGCCCGTCGGCGAGCTGCTCGGCGTCCGCGGCGCTCGGGTCTCGGAGGAGGGAATCCTCGCGGCGTGAACGGGGACTGCCTCTTCTGCAAGCTCTACCGCGAGGGCGACCACGTCGCCGCGACCGACGGCTTCGTCGCCATCCGCGACATCAACCCGCAGGCGCCCGTCCACCTGCTCGTCCTCCCCGAGCGCCACGTCGATTCGTTCCGCGAGATCGGCGAATTTCCGCCGGAGGAGGCGAAGCGGATGCTCGAGTTCGTCGCCGACGTCGCTGCACGCCAGGGGTTGACGGATTACCGTGTCGCCGTCAATGTCGGCCCCAGCGCGGGTCAAACGGTTTTCCATCTGCACTGGCATGTCAAAGGTGGCTGGGCGTGATGAGCTTGATCGAGGAGATCGACGACGAGCTGAAGGACGCGATGCGCGCGCGCGACGCGGAGCGCCGCGACACGCTGCGTCTGATCCTCAACGCGCTCAAGAACTCGGAGAAGGAGCTGCAGCGCCCCCTGAGCGAGGAGGAGGAGCTGCAGGTCCTCCAGCGCGAGCGGAAGCGGCGCGTCGAGGCGGCCGAGGCGTTCCGTACCGGCGGACGCGAGGAGCAGGCCGAGGCCGAGGAGCGCGAGCTCGACGTCCTCGAGGAGTTCATGCCGGAGCCACTCTCCGAGGACGAGGTCGAGGAGATCGTCGACGACGTGATCGCCGAGGTGGGGGCCACGAGCATGGCCGACCTCGGCCGCGTGATGGCCGACGTGATGCCGCAGATCGCCGGCCGCGCCGACGGCTCACAGGTCAGCCAGATCGTCCGCGAGAAGCTGGCTTAGCGGGCTACGGGACGCGGCGGGCGCCGTCGTAGCCGCCGAAGCTTGAGAGGCTGTCGATGCGGACGACGGAGCCGGTGTGCGGTGCGTCGACGAACCGGCCGCCGCCGATGTAGATCCCGACGTGGCCGAGGCCGTTGAAGAAGACGAGATCGCCCGGCGCCGGCGACGAGATCGGATCCGTCGCGTTCCACTGGGCCACGGTGTAGTGCGGGAGCGAGATCCCGAGCTGGGCGTAGACGTACATC
>DATFSG010000228.1:0-18256 GCA_035262765.1 Gaiellaceae bacterium
TCGCGGCTGCGGGCCACCGGGTCGAGACGCAAGTCCGGCGGACGGTCTCGTGCACGACCGAACAGAAAGCCTTGAAGCTGTGGGCCTTCGCCACCAATCCCACGATGGGGTCTGCGAACGTGACGATCAGCACGGGAAACCCGAATGTTCCGACCGGCCTGCTCGGGGTGAGCAGCACGCAGCCACACTACGGACTCGACAGCCGCTGCCATTCCGTGACGAAGCGAGTTGTCCTGAGCCGTCGCGGGCTCGCGTCTGCCGGCGTCGTGCACGCGGGCGACATTCAGTCACCGACCGTCTACTGCGCCGCGACCCAGCGCGTCCTCATGCGTCTCCTGTTCTCCTACAACTCCTCACAGGAGCCGGTGAGCGCGACGATCGAGATCCTCACGCAACCGAAGGCTCACAACGGGAAGAAGCCGAAGCGGATCGGCTACGTGCAGTGGTCGCCAAAGCGGGCCGTCACGTACTACTCGTCGTCCGCCTGCACGAGCCAGTACTGACGCGGCGCTACGCAGGGACGCGGACGAGCTCGATCGCCTCGGCGCGCCCGGCATCGGTGCACGTGACGAGGGCGCCCTCCAGCCGCACGTCGCCTTCGGCGGGCTCGAACCGGACGGGTAGCCGGGTCCGCATCCGGGCGATCGCAAGCTCCGACTTCACGCCGATCACGGAGTCGTGCGGTCCGGTCATCCCGGCGTCGCTGAGAGCAGCAGTGCCGCCCGGGAGGATCCGCGCGTCGTTCGTCTGGATGTGCGTGTGCGTGCCGATCACGGCGGTGACCTTGCCGTCGAGCCAGGTCGTCAGCGCGACCTTCTCGCTCGTCGCCTCGGCGTGGAAGTCGACGAAGACGACCGGCGCCGCAGCCCGCGCCTCGTCGACGAGCGCGTCGACCATCTCCCACGGGGAGACCGGCGTCGGCAGGTAGAGCTGGCCGAGCAGGTTGAGCACCGCCACGGCGACGCCGTTCCGCGCCTCGACAACGGCCATCCCATGGCCCGGCGCCTCCGCTCCCGAGTTCGCCGGCCGGATCACGCGCTCGCTGCTTGCGAGGTAGGACGCGATCCCGCCGCGCCGGTAGGTGTGGTTGCCGAGCGTGACCACGTCGGCTCCGGCCGCGAGCAGCTTGTCGGCGAGCTTCGCCGTGATGCCGGCGCCGTCGGCCGCGTTCTCGCCGTTGACGATCGCGAGGTCGGCCTCGTAGCGTTCGCGCAGCGCCGGCAGGTGCTCCTCCACCGCGCGCCGCCCGGGGACGCCGAAGACGTCCGCGAGAAAGAGGATCTTCAGGAGTTGGTGCCCTCTCTAGCCGGTCGCGAGGACCGGAGCCGGGCGCACTTCGACGGTGACGTGGTTCCCGGCGTCGTTCGTGTAGTGCGCGAGCGCCTGCTGCTCGACCACGGCGAGGTCGGCGACGCGGCCGAGCTTCGTGGCGCCGCTGACGACGGCCGTGCCGACGTTGAGCGACGGGTCGGCGACGAGCTGCGTCACCGCGACGACGACCGTGGGAGCGTTCTGCGGCTGGACGTCGATCTCGGAGCCGTATTGCTTGCCCTCGACGATGAACGGCCGGATCGCGACGACGGTGCCGTCGACCGGCGAGTAGACGTCGCTGCCGATCGGAGCGCCGACGTCGAGCGCCGAGGTGCCGCCGCCGGCGAGCTGGTACCACTTCGGTGAGCCGCCTCCTCCGCCGAAGACGCCGTGCACGACACGTGAGACGAGCCCCTCGTTCGCCTGGTGACCCACCGGATGGAGCGAGAGGGAGCCGGCGCCGGCCGAGTGGTACCCGATCGCGGTCAGTCGGCTCTGCGAGATCGGGAGCTGCAGGCGAACCGGCCCGCGCAGCGCGACGATCTCGGTCGTCGGGCGATTCTGCGGGACGTTGGCGAGGTTCCGTTGCGGGACGATGGCCGAGGTCGGCGCAGTCGTCGTGCCCGCGAATGCGGTGAGACCGAGGGCCACGAGGAAGACCGCAGCGAGTACGACGAGGAGGGCGACCAAACGCGCCCGGCGCGCATGGCGCGCCTGCCGGCGTTCGACCCGCCGCCTCCGTGTGGGGCGCGAGGACGGCATGTCGCGCGGCACCTTATCGCACGACCGAGGCTCTTCCCAGAGGTCCAGCGCCAGATTTCCGTGAAAGGCGCTTCCGATGCCCTCTCTACCATCGCTGGGATGCCGCCGTCGGGGCCGGTACGGATCGAGATCCCGCGCTGGACGCAGCTGGTGCTGCTGCCACTGCTGCTGCTGCTCGTCTGGACGGTGGCGGGAGCCGTGCGTCACGTCTTGTTCCTCTTCCTCGTGTCGCTGCTCATCGCCTTGCTGCTCAACCCGCTCGTCCGGGGGCTGGGGCGGGCGAAGGTCCCGCGCGGGGGAGCGGTAGCGCTCGTCTATCTCGCCTTCGCAGCAGTCGTGGCACTGGCGATCCTCGCTCTCGCCCTGGTGGTCGTGCAGCAGACCCGCAACGCCGCCCACCGAGTGGACAAGTACTTTACGGTCGACTCCGGACACCCGCCCCGGACCGGCGCCCAGCAGGATCTCGCGCGCTTACAGGGTTGGCTCGACCACAACCACCTGGGCAGCATCCACGTCGAGAAGGAAGGCCGGAAGTTCCTCGACCAGGTCGGGACGGCCGACGTCCAGAAGTACACGACCCGGGCTCTGCACTGGGCGGAAGGGGCGGGGCTCACGGTCGTGACGCTGCTCTTCGACGCCGTTCTCCTGGTCGTCGTCTCGATCTACATGCTGCTCGACATGCAGCGGCTGACGGAGGCGGTCGACCGACGATTCCCGCCGCACGGCCGCGGCGGCCTGATCGTGCGGATGGAGCAGGCGGTCGCGAGCTACGTCAGGGGCCAGCTCTTCCTCTCGCTGATCATCGGCGTGAGCGTCGGGCTCGGGCTCTGGATCCTCGGGGTCGTGGGCGCCGTGCCGAACGGGGACCGGTACGCGGCCGCGTTCGGCGCGTGGGCGGCCGTGACCGAGCTCATCCCGTACATCGGGCCGTGGCTGGGGGCGATCCCACCCGTGCTCTACGCGCTCGTCCATGACCCGCTCTCGGCCGTCTGGGTCGCGCTGCTCTTCCTCGGCATCCAGCAGCTCGAGGGCCACGTCGTCGTGCCGAAGGTCATGGGCCACTCGCTGCGCCTCCATCCGTTGCTCGTGATCTTCGGCCTGCTGGCCGGCGGCGAGATCTACGGCTTCGCGGGGATCCTCGTCGCGCTCCCCTTGCTGGCCGCCGGTCGCGCCGCGTGGGAGTTCTTCGCCGAGCGGATCGAGCTCCAGAAGTGGCCGACGGACGCGCCGCTCATGGAGATCGACCTCGAGCCGCTGGGCGAGGACAAGCCGGCGCCGCCGAAGACGCCGCCCGCTCCCGCTTCCTGATCGAGGCGGAGCCCTACTTCTGTGCGATGACGGCGTGGATCGTCGTCCAGCGGTGCCCGCCGTCGGTCGTGCGCCACAGCCGGGCTCCCGACGCCGCGTAGCCGAGCGTGGCGTCGACCGCGTCAAGTTCGTCGTTGGCGCTGACCGCCATGGGGACGTGTAGCGATTGCCAAGTTCGTCCGGCGTCGGTGGTGCGGAACAGTCGCGGGAAGCTCGGCGGGTCGGCGGCAAGCCGGCCGAAGAGCCAGACGACCTTTCGGCTCACGACGTCGACGGGACTCGTCCGACCGCTGGTCGGGCGGCTTCCGCGCCAGTGGTCGCCGCCGTCGGCCGTCCAGTAGACGCGTGCAAACCATCGGCCTGCACCGTTGTTGTGTTCGCCGCTGATCCAGACCACGCCGAGACGCCGGCTGAAGAAGACCGGAGCCGAGGTCTCGCAGGAGCAGCTCCTCGGGGCGCCTGGAAGAGTCTGCCGATGCCACTGGCGTCCACCATCGTGCGTCCCCAGGAAGAAGGGGAAGCCGCCCGCGCAATAGCCGCCGGCCCAGCCCCGGTTCGGTGTGACGAAGCCGAAGCCGCTCTTGTCGCAGCCGAAGGGGAGGCCTCTCGGCCGTTGGTGGTTGACGTGGGTCTGAGTCACGAGGCGCCAGCGATGTCCGCCGTCGCTGCTCGCGTAGAGAGCTTCTCCCTCTGAGCCGGCAGCAGCTCCTTCCGGGACGTCGACGTAGAGATGTTGCCGGTCGACGAAGCGCGGAGTGCCCGCACCGAGAACAGGCGAATTACGGACCGGCAGCGATTCGGTCCAGGTACGGCCGGAGTTGTCGCTGCGCTCGACGGCAAAGCCGTGCTGGCCGACGCCGCGCGAGAACAGGATCGTCGTACCTTGGATGTCCGGCGTGCTGCTCGGACGGAGCGACGTGATCTGGTGCCAGATGTGGCCGCCGTCCGTTGTGCGCAGAAGCCGGTAGTGGAGGTAATCCCGGCCACTGAGCGCGTAGCCGTCCTTCGCGCTGGTCATGTGCAGCCAGTTGAACCACGGGCGCGCGGGCTTTGAAGCCGCGCTCGTCCCCGAGGCCACGAGGATCGCGGCCAGGAAGATCGCGACAACTCCGGTGCCGACTCGAGCCACGGCGGGTCAATTCTACGCGGCTGTTTCGGCGTACCATCCCGGCGTGAGCTCGTTCCCGGTCACCCGGCTCCGTCGCTTTCGCCGCACGGCTCCGCTGCGCGGACTCGTGCGCGAGACGCGGCTCTCGCTCGACCAGTTCGTGATGCCGCTGTTCGTCGCGCCCGAGCCGCTCGCGAACGAGGAGCTGCCGGGCATGGCGCGCTTCGACGTCGACGGGCTGCTGCGTGAGGTCGAGGGACTGGGGGTCAGCGGCGTCCGCGCGGTAATGCTCTTCGGCGTCCCGGCGGAGAAGGACGAGGAGGCGACCGGAGCGTGGGAGGACGACGGAATCGTCCAGCAGGCGCTGCGGGCGTTGCGGCCGCGCTTTCCAGAACTTGTGCTGCTCACCGACGTCTGCCTCTGTGAGTACACGTTGCACGGTCATTGCGGCGTGGTGGTCGACGGCGACGTCGACAACGACCGGAGCCTCGAGCTGCTCGCCCGCACCGCGGTCAGCCACGCCGAGGCCGGGGCCGACATCGTCGCGCCGAGCGACATGATGGACGGCCGCGTCGGCGCGATCCGCGAGTCGCTCGACGACCACGGCTTCGAGACGACGCCGATCCTTGCCTACTCGGCCAAGTACGCCTCTGCGTTCTACGGCCCGTTCCGCGAGGCGGCCGACAGCGCGCCCGCGTTCGGCGACCGGCGCGGGTACCAGATGGATCCCGCCAACGTTCGGGAGGCTCTGCGCGAGTGCAAGATCGACCTCGCCGAGGGAGCCGACGCGATCATGATCAAGCCGGCGCTCCCCTATCTCGACGTGATCCGCGCCGCGCGCGAGGCGTTCCAGGTGCCGCTCGCGGCCTACAACGTCTCCGGCGAGTATGCGATGGTCAAGGCGGCCGCGCGTGCCGGCTGGCTCGACGAGCGCGCGGCGGCGCTCGAGTCGCTGACGGCGATCAAGCGCGCCGGCGCCGACCTGATCGTCAGCTACTGGACGCGCGACCTCGCGGCGTGGCTCTGACCGAACGTTCCGCTCTCTACCGTCGCGCGCTCGAGCTGATCCCCGGCGGCGTGAACTCGCCCGTGCGGGCGATGCGCGGGGTCGGCCTCGACGAGCCGCTCTTCGTCCGCAGCGGCGAGGGCGCGTACATCGAGACCGAGGACGGGCGGCGGCTGCTCGACTGGGTCATGTCGTGGGGGCCGCTGCTGTTCGGTCACGTCGACGCCGAGACGGTGGAGGCCGTCCGCGAGGCGGCGCAGCGCGGCACGAGTTTCGGGACCGCGACCGAGGCGGAAGTCGAGCTCGCGGCGGAGATCGTCGACGCGGTGCCTTCGGTCGAGAAGGTGCGTCTCGTCTCCTCCGGGACCGAGGCGTCGATGACCGCGCTCCGGCTTGCGCGCGCGTTCGCGAAGCGCGACCGGATCCTCAAGACGGCCGGCGGCTACCACGGCCACGCCGACGCGCTGCTCGCGAGCGCCGGCTCGGGCCTCGCGACGCTCGGGATCCCGGCCTCGCCGGGCGTCCCCACGGGCGCGGCGGCCGACACGATCGTCGTCCCGTACAACGACCTCGACGCGGCGGCCGAGGCGGTCATGCGCCACGGCGAAGGTCTCGCGGCGATCGTCGTCGAGCCGGTCGCGGCGAACATGGGCGTCGTCCCGCCCGAGCCGGGCTACCTCGAGACGCTGCGCCGGCTGTGTGATGTCTCGGGCGCGCTGTTGATCTTCGACGAGGTGATCACCGGCTTCCGGGTCGCGCGCGGCGGCGCGCAGGAGCGGTTCGGCGTGCTCCCGGACCTGACGGTGCTGGGGAAGATCGTCGGCGGTGGGCTGCCGCTCGCGGCGTTCGGCGGGCGGGCCGAGATCATGGATCTGCTCGCACCGGCAGGGCCCGTCTACCAGGCGGGGACCCTGGCGGGGAATCCCCTCGCGACCGCCGCGGGTCTCTCCGTGCTGCGACGGCTGCGCGATCCCGCCGTCTACGAGGCGCTCGAGGCGCGGGCGGCGTTCCTCGCGGAAGGGCTCGCGCCGTTCGGCCGCGTGCAGCGGGTGGGCGCGCTGCTCACCCTCTTCATGACCGACGGACCGGTGCGCAACTTCGAGGAGGCGCAGGCCTGCGACATCGACCGCTTCGGCGCCCTCTTCCGGCATCTGCTCGAGCAGGGCGTCTACTTCCCGCCGTCGCAGTTCGAGGCGCTCTTCCCCTCGACCGCCCACGGCGACGAGGAGATCGAGCGCACGGTCGCGGCGGTGGCCGGCTTTGCTCGCTGACGTCTGGGAGACGATGGCCGTCGACGCGGCCGCCGAGAGCACGCTCTGGGCCGAATGCCTCCTGCCGGAGAAGGAGCGCGACCGCGACCCCGTCTTCTCGCCGCTCGGCGAAACGCGCTACGCGCTCGGGCTCGAGACGATCTACGAGGGCTACCTCGTGCACTACGGCCGGCCGCGCCTGTTCGCGCCGGCCGACGACGACACTGCGCTCCTGCTCGGCGACTACCTCTACGCGCACGGTGTCGCCCGCATCTCTGCTCTGCACGACGTGGCCGCGGTTGCCGATCTCGCGGAGCTCATCTCGCTGTGCAGCCAGGTTCGCGCGGAGGAGTCCGATGGAGACGGGTCGCTCTGGGCGGCAACCGCGGCTCTCCTTGGGCGCGGCGAGCTCGACGAGGCGCGAACGGCCCTCCGGCTCCACGCCGACTGGCAGCCGCTCGACGCGGAGGCGCGCTCCGCGGCGGGCGACGAGGCCGTCGACGCGGCGCTCGCGGCGCACGCGGCCCGGAGAGTGAGCTAGATTCCGGCTGTGTTCGCCGGGATGTTCCACTTGCTGTTCGCCGAGGAGACGGCTGCGCAGGAGGGGAGCAAGGTCGTCGAGATCATGCTCGGCACCGGCCTCGTGTTCGTCCTCGTGATCGCGCTAGGCGAGTTGACCCACTGGGTCGCCAAACAGCGCCGCCGCGACAGCTAGCAACGCTTGACACCGACCGACTGGTGCTAGTACAACTAGCGCGATGTCGGCGCACACGCCTGCGCTGCCGCTCGAACTCGACCCGCTGATAGCGGAGGCAAAGCAGCGCGCGCGCCGACGGAGGCTGCTGGTGGCGGCCGCGCTGCTTCTCGCCGTGGGAGCCGCGACCGGTGGAGTCCTCGCGTTCGGCTCCGGAGGAGCCTCCGGCGACGTGCCCTGGCTTCCGACGCGGCCTCAGCTCGCGTCGGCCAATCCGCCGCTCGCGCCCGCCTGCAAGGCCTCGCAACTCGGGGCGACGCTCGGCCTTCAGGGAGCGACTTCGAATCTCGCCGGCACGATCGAGATCCGCAACCGGAGCTCCAGTCCGTGCGCGCTCGTCGGCAGGCCGAAGCTCTCCTTTGCCGGCGCGACGTCGAAGTGGCGGGAGACTCGCGGCCAGGTCGGCTTCTTCACGCCCGATCCGCTCGCGCCGCCGCGTAGCTCGCTCCGTGCGCTTGCGCCGGGAGGCTGGGCCTCGGTCGGCCTGTTCTGGTCGACCTGGTGCGGTCGCGGGTCGAGCGACAACGGGAACCCCGGCCAGCCTCCGACGGCGCTCGTCCTCATCGCGCCGGGCGGCGGGACGATCCGGATGCCGCAGAACCGGATCGGCGGCGGCCGACGGCCGCTCGGTGCACCGCCCTGCTACGGCAACTCGGGTTCCACCCTGAGCGCCACCCGGTTCACGCCGGTCATCCCGCAGGGCACGGTTCGCTCCGAGCTTCCGCTACGAGCGCGGATGGTCTCTGCTGCGCACCTCCCGGTCGAGGGAGACCAGCCGGGATTCATCGGGCGGCGCGGCGCCTGGCTCTCGTACACGATCGTGCTGACGAACCGCAGCCGACACCCCTTCACCTTCGGCCGGAGCTGCCCGGTCTACACGGAGCAGATCGGTCTCGCCCCCGCGCAGGCTTTCGTGCTGAACTGCCGGCCCGTCGGCTCGATCGGGCCGCGACGATCGGTGCGGTTCGCGATGCGGATCTATGTGCCGCCGCATGCCCCTCTGTCCGGGCCTGCGTTCGACTGGATCCTCGCTCCGCACACGTGGAACGCGCCGCAGGCCACCGGCTACGCACACCTGCACTAGATCGTCCGTCCGTAGACTCGCGCCGTGCCTGTGAAGGACCTCCGCGACTGGATCGCGCTGCTCGAGCGCGAGGGCGAGCTCGTCCGCGTCTCGGCCGAGGTCGATCCCGACCTCGAGATCACGGAGATCGTCGACCGCACGATCAAGGCCGGCGGGCCGGCGCTGCTGTTCGAGAAACCGAAGGGCTCAGAACATCCACTGTTGATCAACCAGTTCGGCACCGAGCGGCGGATGTGTCTCGCTTTCGGGGTCGAGCGCCTCGACGACGTCGCGCGGAAGGTCGCCGACGTCCTCGAGATGGAGCCGCCCGAGGGGCTACGCGAGAAGGTGCGCGGGCTCCTCAAGCTCAAGTCCGTCGCAGACTCCCGACCGAAGACGGTCGGCAAGGGCGCGTGCCAGGACATCGTGCTGCAGGGCGACGACGTCGACCTCGGCCTCCTCCCGATTCAGCGGTGCTGGCCAGGCGACCCGGCGCCGTTCATCACGCTCCCGGCCGTGATCACGCACGACCCGCATACCGGCGGCCGCAACGTCGGCATGTACCGCATGCAGGTCATCGACCGGAACACGACCTTCATGCACTGGCAGATCCACAAGGACGGCCGCGCCGACTATCTCGCGACCGATGGACGCATCGAGGTCGCCGTAGCGCTCGGGCTCGACCCGATCACCGCCTACTCGGCGAGCGCGCCGCTGCCGAAGCACGTCGACGAGCTGATGATGGCCGGCTTCCTGCGCGGCGAGCCCGTCGAGCTCGTCAAAGGCGTGTCCGTTGGCGTCGAGGTCCCGGCCCGGGCCGAGATCGTGCTCGAGGGCTACATCGAGAAGGACGAGGTCGGCCAGGAGGGGCCGTTCGGCGACCACACCGGCTACTACACCGCCGCGGAGCCGTTCCCCGTCTTCCACGTCACGGCCATGACGATGCGCAAGGACGCGATCTACCCGTCGATCGTGGTGGGCAAGCCGCCGCAGGAGGACGCGTGGCTCGGCAAGGCGACCGAGCGGATCTTCCTGCCGGCCGTGCGCACGACCCTGCCGGAGATCGTCGACTACGACCTCCCGATCGCCGGAGCGTTCCACAACTGCTGCCTCGTCTCGATCCGCAAGCAGTTCCCGGGGCACGCGGCGAAGGTCATGCATGCGCTCTGGGGGCTCGGGATGCTGAGCCTCACGAAGTGCATCGTCGTGGTGGACGCGAACGTCGACGTGCACGACTACGAGCAGGTGCTCTTCTACGCCGGCGCGAACGTCGACCCGAAGCGCGACGTGATCCTCTCCGAGGGCCCGCTCGACCACCTCGACCACGCGCCCGAGCGGCAGTTCTTCGGCGGCAAGCTCGGCATCGACGCGACCGCGAAGTGGCCCGAGGAGGGCGCTCGGCCGTGGCCCGAGGAGATCGAGATGAGCCCGGAGATCAAGGAGCTCGTCAGGCTCCGCTGGACCGAGTACGGCCTGGGTTAGTTCTCCCTCCGCAAGACCGGCTATTGCGATAAGACTTCGGGTTGGTGGAGCCCGAGCAGCCGAGTACCGACACCGAGCAGGAGTCGCTCCACGAGGAAGCGCATCTGCCGCCGCCCTCGCTGTGGCCCATTGGCTTCGCGATCGGCATCGTCGTCGTCCTCGTCGGGCTGATCATCGATCCGCTCCTGATCTCGTCGATCGGCGCCGCGATCGCCATCGTCTTCGGGATCCTCTGGGCGCGCGACGCGACCCGCGAGCTCCGCGCGGAGCCGATCGCGGTGGAGCCCGAGCGCCGTGAGACAGTGGAGGTCGAAGAGACAACGACGGCCGATCAGCAGGGTCTCGCCGACGCTCCGGTGACGCGCAGCGTCTTCCTCGAAGGTGCGACGCTGGGCCTCGGCGCCGTGATCGGCGGCCTGATCGTGGTGCCTGTCGCGGGCTTCGCGGCCCTGCCGTCGTTCCTCGGCCAGACGGTGCACAAGGTCGACCTTGGGCCGATCGCGAACTTCCCCCTCGGCAAGTGGTTCATCACCACCTTCATCAGCGATCCCGCGGAGGGGGAGGTCAGCCGGCAGACGGCCTTCGTCCGTAACAACGGCCCCGTCGCCAATCCGCAGAAGCCGAGTGAGCAGGTGCCGAGCTTCACGATCATCTCGAACCACTGCGTCCACCTCGGCTGCCCGGTGCAGGCGAACGGGCCGACCGGACTGAAGTACACCGGCACGGCGTCCTTCAAGGAGCACACGGCCAACGGCCCCGTCGAGTTCGAGTCCGTCATCCCGGCCGGCTACGGCTGCCCGTGCCACGGCGGCCAGTACGACCCCGAAGGCAACCGCATCGCTGGCCCGCCCGTCCGCGCGCTCAACCGGTTTTCGTTCGAGGTCGTGCACGGCCGGCTGATCCTCGGCGCCCCCTACTCGGTCTCGCACGTCGTCAACACCGGGGCACAGGCTCAGATCTACAAGTACAAGGAAGCCAACGCCGGCAACCATGTCGACGGGCCCGAGCAGTGGTTCTACCCCCTCCAGCCGCCGCAGAACCAATGACGACTCCGTACAGACGGAAGCCGACGAAGGCGGAGGTTCGCCGCCAGAAGATGGAGGAGCTCATCGTCTATCCCTTCGACTGGCTCGAGGAGCGGTCGGGGCTGGTCGGCGGCGTCCGCTACTTCCTCTTCCGCAACGTCCCGGCGGACATCAACTGGATGCAGACGCTCGGCTCGGCTGCGCTCACCGCCTTCCTCGTGCAGGCGATCACCGGCGTGATCCTCGCCATGTACTACGTGCCGTCGGCGGACATCGACCCCCATACGGGCCAGCCGGTCGCGTGGGAGTCGATCGTCAACATCACCGACCACCTCACCATGGGCTGGCTCGTGCGCGGCATGCACAAGTGGGGCGCGAGCGTCTTCATCATCCTCATGTTCCTCCACATGGGTCGCGTCTTCCTGTTCGGCGCCTACAAGTACCCACGCGAGCTGAACTGGATCATCGGCGTGCTGATCCTCGTGTCGGGGATGATGGAGGGCTTCACCGGCTACCTCCTGCCCTGGGACCAGACCGCGTACTGGGCCACCGTTGTCGGCATCAACCTCAACGGGACGGCGCCGTTCTTAGGACCGTGGTTAGCCCAGTTCCTACGCGGAGGACAGGTCGTCAGCGGCTACACGCTGACGCGCTTCTACTCACTGCACATGCTCCTGATACCTGGGGCAATCATCGGCCTCATCACGCTCCACCTCTATCTCGTGATCCGGCTCGGGGTCACGTCGCCGCCGTGGTCCAAGGACGCAGCGGGCGGGGAGCCGGAGGCGGAAGAGGCGCCGAAGCTGCGGCCGGGCCTGACGCGGCCGGTGCCGCGGCCGTCGGGTGCTTCCGCGATGCAGGCTGAGCCGGGAGGGCGCGAGTAGTGGCCGCGATCCCGAAGGAGAAGCCGAGCGCGATCGACGAGAAGCGGGCGGAGTTCGCTCGCTACAAGGCGGACGTCAAGACGCGCGGGAAGCCCTTCTACCCGTACGCGATGTTCCACGACACGATCATGAGCCTCGTCGTCGTAACGGTGATCATCTGCCTCGCGGTGATCTGGAAGTGGGGGGCCTGGGCGACCCTGCACGATCCGACGCACAAGGGGCCGCTTGGGCCGATCGTCGACCCGCCGGCGGATCCGGGCACGCATAGCTTCGTGCCGCGGCCGGACTGGTACTTCTACTTCCTCTTCTACCTGCTCCGGATCTTCAAGTGGCCGGAGTCGGTCTTCCTCGGCACTGTCGGCATTCCCACGATCGCGCTCGTCCTGCTGATCATGCTGCCGTTCCTCGATCGCAGGCGCACGCGGAAGCCCTCGCAGCGGCCGGTCGCGATGGTCGCCGCGGTGCTCACGATCGTCTCGATGGCTGTGCTGACCTGGAAGGGTGCGACCGCGCAGGAGGCGCTTGCGTCCGAGGTCAAGCAGAACATCCCGCGGTGGATCAAGGAAGAGCGGCTGCCGAAGAGCGCGCTCCCCGGAGTGCAACTCTTCGCCACCGCCGGCTGTACGGCGTGTCACACGTACGACGGCGCGGGAGGGTCGAACCTCGGTGCGCCGGACCTGACGAACATCGGCTCGCGAGGCCTCGGCAAGGACTTCCAGATCAGCCACCTCCAGTGCCCGTCCTGCGTCAACCCGGGCTCCCCGATGCCGTCGTTCAAGTCGCTCGGGCTGCAACGCCTGACGCAGCTCGCGATCTTCCTCGAAGCCTCCAAGGGCAAGCCCTAGCGCCGTCGAACCGGACGAGATGCGCCGGCTGCTCCTGCTCGCGTTGCTCGTCCCGCTCGTCGCTGCGTGCGGCTGGAGCCCGTTTCCCGGCAGCCGTTCGACTTCGCCGCCTCCGCCGGTCGTTCGCCCGTCGACGCCCAAGAGCGACGTTCCGCGCTGGATCGAGGTCGAGCACCTGCCGCAGAAGGCAGTCCCGGGCGCCGTCCTCTTCGCCACCGCGGGTTGTACGGCGTGCCACACGTACGCCGGCTCGGGAAGCTCGAACCTCGGCGCGCCGGACCTGACCAACATCGGCTCGAGCCATCTCGGCATGGGCTTCCAGATCGCGCATCTCAACTGCCCGTCCTGCGTGAATCCGGGCTCGCCGATGCCTTCGTTCCACGCGCTCGGGCGGAGACGCTTGCGCAAGCTCGCGATCTTCCTCGAAGCCTCCAAGGGCACTCACTAACAGGGACCAGCGACAATCCCGGGAGTGCACGTCTTTCTCGGGATCACGGGCGCTTCCGGCGCGCCGTATGCCGCTCGGCTGCTCGAGGGGCTCGCGGCGGCGGACTGCGAGATCGGCGTCTGTGCTTCGACCGCCGGGATCGAGGTACTGGGCACCGAGCTTTTCGGCGATCCGAATCTGCCGCGCGACGAAACCCTTGCCCGGCTCCTCGAGCATGCGAACGGCGCAGCGCAGGTCTATGACCCGAGTGACTGGGGCGCCCCCTATGCCTCGGGCTCGGCGAAGGTCGACGCGTACGTGATCTGCCCCTGTTCGATGGGCACGTTGGGGACACTCGCGTCCGGTGCGATGTCGAACCTGATCCACCGCGCCGCGTCTGTCGCGATCAAGGAGGAGCGCCGGCTCGTGCTCATGCCGCGTGAGACGCCGCTGTCGGCGATCCATCTCCGCAACATGCTCACGCTGCGCGAGGCCGGAGCGACGATCCTGTTCCTCGCGCCCGGCTTCTACCACGGCGCCGAGAGCGTCGAGCAGCTCGTGGACTTCATCGTCGCACGCGCTCTCGACCAGCTCGGGCTCGATCATGCGCTGATGCCGCGTTGGGGACAGCAGTGACCGTCGAATCGGGGCGCCTGCCGGCCGAGGGCGTGCAGCGGATGTTCGACCGGATCGCGCCGGTCTACGACGCGATGAACCGCGTGATGACCGTCGGGCTCGACCAGCGCTGGCGCAAGGCGACCGTCCGCGAGGCGGTGCGACCCGGGGACTACGTGCTCGACGCGTGCTGCGGCACCGGCGACCTCGCCGTCGCCGCGCACAAGGCCGGCGCCGCCGGAGTCGTAGGCCTCGACTTCTCCGAGCCGATGCTCGAGCGCGCGCGGCGCAAGGCGCCCGAGCTCGAGTTCGTGCAAGGGGACGTGCTCCAGCTGCCGTTCGAGGACGCGAGCTTCGAGTCGGCGGTCGTCGGCTTCGGAGTCCGCAACGTCGAGGACCTCGAGGCTGCACTCAGGGAGCTGCGCCGCGTGCTCCGCCCCGGCGGCCGGCTCGGGATCCTCGAGATCACGACGCCTCGCGGCTGGCTCGCGCCGTTCTACCGGCTCTGGTTCGACCGCATCGTGCCGCTCCTCGGCCGCGTTCTGCCCGGCGGCGACGCGTACACGTATCTGCCTGCGAGCGTGCGCCGCTTCCCCGGTCCCGAGGAGCTCGCGGAGCTGCTCGACTCGTGCGGCTTCGAGGCTGTGAGGTTCAAGCTCTTCGCCGGAGGTATCGTCGCCCTGCACGTAGGAGAGGCGGGCTCGTGACGACATCGCTCTCAGACATCCGGTCGATGCCGGGGCTGGACGGATATCTCGACGCGCTCGAAGAGCGGCTCGCGCGCAGCGTCGCCACGCATCCGGGGCTCGTAGCCGCCGTGGGGAACGAGGCGCTCGCCGCGGGCGGGAAGCGCCTGCGTCCCACGCTCGTCTTCCTCTCCGTGCCGCCGGGAGCAGAGCCGTCGCTCGCTGCCGGAGTCGCCGTCGAACTCGTCCACATGGCGACGCTCGTCCACGACGACCTCATCGACCGCGCTCACTTCCGACGCGGCAAGGCCGCCGCCTGGTCGATCTACGGCCCGGAGGCCGCGCGCGCGACGGGCGACTACCTGTTTGCACGTGCTTTCTCTGAGCTGAGCGCGACGGGAGACGCCGCGGCGGTCGAGATCCTCGCCGACGCCACGCTCTGCCTGGCGCGGGGCGAGGCCCTGCAGCGGACGCAGACGCGCGACCCGTCGACGACGGTCGAGGCGTACCTCGAGCGCTGCGCACTCAAGACCGGGAAGCTGTTCGAGGCCGCGTGCCGGCTCGGCGGCGGCTCCGGCGAGTACGGCCTCGCGCTCGGGATCGCGTTCCAGATCGCCGACGACGTCCTCGACTGCTCAGGCGCCACGATCGAGACCGGGAAGATCGCCGGCACCGACTTGCGCGACGGGACGCCGACGCTGCCGCTCCTGCTCGCGGCGCAGCGGGACGCCGTCGTGCGAGCCGCACTCGCCGGCGGCCCGCTGGACGGCGCGCTGGTGCGGGTTGCCGCGACCGGGGCCCTCGACGAGTCCCGCGAAGTGGCGCTCGACTACGCTAAAGAGGCCAGGGCGCGGCTCGACGGCGAGCTGCACCGAGACGAGCTCGAGGCCCTGACGCACGCAGTCGTCGACCGGGAGAGGTAGCCGCAATGGCTGTTCTGGACACGCTCGACACGCTCGCTCCGATCCGGGAGAAGGTGCTGGCCGGTGAGCGGCTCGACTTCGACGACGGCGTCGCCCTCATGGAGACCGACGACCTGCTCGCGCTTGGCGATCTCGCCGATCTCGCGCGGCGGCAGCGCATCGGCGGCGACAACGTCTACTTCGTCCAGAACATCAACCTGTACCAGACGAATGTCTGCCGGGTGAAGTGCAAGTTCTGCGCCTTCGCCAAGACGCGCAAGCAAGAGGACGCCTTCACGCTGACCGCCGACGAGTTCGTCGAGGACGCGGTCGCGCAGCACGAACTCCACGGCTTCACCGAGATCCACACGGTCAACGGCGAGAACCCGCACGTCGAGCTCGACTACTACGCGGGCCTCCTGCGCAAGCTGAAGGAGGCGCTGCCCGACGTCCATCTCAAGTTCTACACGGCGTCGGAGATCCACCACATGTCGCGGCTCGAGGGCTGCTCGCACGAGGACGTCTTGCTCACGCTGAAGGATGCCGGCCTCGACTCGATGCCCGGCGGCGGCGCCGAGATCTTCGCCGACCGCGTCCGCGCGCTCATCGCCCCCGGCAAGGAGCATCCCGACGAGTGGTTCGACGTCCACGACACCGCGCACAAGCTCGGAATCACGACGCAGTGCACGATGCTCTACGGCCACGTCGAGACCTACGAGGAGCGCGTCGATCACCTGTTGCGGCTGCGCGAGCAGCAGGACAAGACCGGCGGCTTCCTCTCCTTCATCCCGCTCGCCTTCCACCCGGAGAACACCGTCTTCGAGCGCCGCGGTTTCCGGTTCACGACCGGCGCCGACGATCTGAAGGTGATCGCCGTCTCGCGGCTCCTGCTCGACAACGTCCCACACGTGAAGGCCTACTGGATCATGATGGGCCTCCCGCTCGCCCAGGTCGCGCTCCACTTCGGCGCCGACGACGTCCAGGGCACGGTCGTGCGGGAGAAGATCTTCCAGGCGGCGGGCGCGAGCGCCGGTACCGAGCAGAAGGTCGCGGAACTTGTCCGCTTCGTACGCGACGCGGGCCGCACGCCGGTGCAGCGCGACAGCCTCTACAACGAGATCCGACGATGGTGAACCTCGACGAGTACGAGCTTGCGCCCGACGTCGTCTGGGTCGGCGTTCTGCCCGGCATGCTCTGCCGAAGCCGCGAGCAAGTGGAGACGAGGCTGGAGCAGGTGCGGGACAGCGGCCGCTCCTTCTCACCGGAGGTGCTGGCCGAGCGCGACGGCGTGATCCTGTACGACCCGCACGTGAACCCCCCGGCCCAGGTCCCGGAGCTCCATCAGATCGCGATCGTCCACGACAACGTCGTGCAGGAGATCCGCGACTACCCGAACCGGGCCGCGGCGCAGGCTGCCTTCGAGGCGTTGTGGTGAGCGTCAGGGACTCAATCGAGCAGATGTCGCTGGACGATTTCGCCGAGGCGCTCGCACCGGACGTCGTCTGGGTCGGACTCTGGCCGGGCGAGCTGTGCCGGAACCGCGACGACGTGCTCGAGATGTTCGCGCGGATGCGCGAGCGCGAATGGCAGCTGCGGCCGAAGGTCGTGGCCGAGAAGGAAGACCTGCTCGTCGTCGATCCGGGCATCGACGGGCGACATCACGTCCTGCTTCTGGCCGACGGCCTCGTCTCCGAGGTGCGGGTCTACCCGGACCGGCGCTCGGCGCTCACCGCCGTGGAGGAGAGGCCGGCCTGGTGATTCGTCTCGGTCGCATTGCGTACGTCAACATGGCGCCGGTCTTCTACCGGGTCGACGCCGAGGTGGACGAGGTACAGGGCGTCCCGACCGAACTGAACGAGATGCTCGTGGCCGGGCAGCTGGATACGGCTCCGATCTCCTCGATCGAGTACGCACGCCACGCCGCCTCGCTGCGGCTGCTGCCGCGGCTCTGCGTCGCCTCGGAAGGAGCCGTCGACTCGATCCAGCTCGTGACGCGCGTGCCGCTCGAGCGCGTGCGCGCCGTGGCGGTGACGCCGGAGTCGGCGACGTCGGTCGCGTTGACGAAGGTGCTGCTGCCCGAGGCCGAGCAGGCGCCGCTCGAGGCGTACGAGTCGGGCGAGGCCGAGGCGAAGCTGCTGATCGGCGATGCCGCGCTGCGGTCAGCGTTCGAGGATCCGACGCCGCACCACGACCTCGGCAAGCTCTGGCTCGAGCGGACAGGGCTGCCGATGGTGTTCGCGGTCTGGGCGTGCCCGGAACCGCTGGCCGAGGGGCTCGCGGAGCTCGAGGACGCGCTCGTCTCGTCGGTGCGGCTCGCCCGCGCCGAGCCGCAGCAGCTCGCGTTCGAGGCCGCGGAGCGCTACGGCTATCCGGCCGGCTTCCTCGCGCGCTACTTCGAGAAGCTCCGCTACCGGTTCGGCCCCCGCGAGCGCGCCGGGCTCTACACGTTCCTCGAGCTCGCGCGCGACGCCGGCCTGCTCGAGACGGTGCCTGAGCTCCGCTTCGTCCAGACGTCCGCCGGCGCCGCGGTCGCATGAGCGTCGCCGAACGCACTCCCGTCTCCGAGATCCTCGAGCGCGCGACCTCCGGAGAGCGGATCACGGACGAGGACGCAGTCGAGCTGCTCCGCTCGCGCGACCTCGTCGCGGTCGGTCGGGCTGCGAACGAGATCCGCAACCGGCTGCACGATCCGGAACGCGTCACGTTCATCATCGACCGCAACCTCAACTACACGAACGTCTGCGTCACGGACTGCGACTTCTGCGCCTTCTACCGCCGGCCGGGCGACCAGCGCGAGGGCTACCTCCTGCCGAAGCCGGTCATCTTCA
>DATFSG010000229.1:0-3229 GCA_035262765.1 Gaiellaceae bacterium
CGCGAACGCCTTGAGGACGAGGAAGAGCCCCAGCGTCGCGGTTCCCGGCGGCAACGCGTTCGGCGTGTGGGTGATCGTGCACGTCCCGGTCGTGCACTTCGTCACCCCGACGCCGATCATCACGAGCATCGAGACGATGAACAGATAGGTCGGGAGCGCGAAAGTGAGGCCCGACTCCCGGACACCCCGCAGGTTGACGACCATGATCAGGACGACCCCGGCGAGCGAGAGCTCCGTGTTGTAGTTGCTGAGCGACGGCGCGGCGGAGGTGATCGCCAGGACGCCGCTCGCCACGGATACCGCGACGGTGAGGACGTAGTCGACGAGGAGCGCGGCGGCGGCGACGAGGCTCGGCAGCGTGCCGAGGTTCTCGCGCGCGACGACGTACGCCCCGCCGGACTGCTCGTACGCGCGGACGGTCTGGCGGTACGACGTGACGACGATCGCCATCAGCGCCGCGACCGCGACCGAGATCGGCAGGGCGACATGCAGTGCGGTGAGGCCCGCCCCGAGCAGCACGACCATCGCGGCCTCGGTGGCGTAGGCAACGGAGGAGATCGCGTCCGCGGCGAAGATCGGCAGCGCGAGCGGGATCGGGAGCAGCTCGTCCTCGGCCTGGTGCGTCCGCATCGGCCGGCCGACGAGGACGCGGCGCAACCGCTTCGGTTCGAGGGCGTGCTCTTCTGGACGCGTGACAGCGCTCACGTTCCCACGCTAGGTCCGCGCGGCTCAGCCGAACGTCAGGATTGCCTCCGCGGCCCTCAGGAAGATCTCAAGACGGCGACGCAAGTCTGTAACCGGCGCCGGGCTCCGTGAGGATGAAGCGGGGCCGCGCCGGATCGGGCTCGAGCTTGCGCCTGAGCTGCGAGACGTAGACGTGGAGGTAGTGCGACTCGTCGCCGTAACCCCTCCCCCACACCTCGCGGAGCAGCATCCCGTGCGTCAGCAGCTTGCCCGGGTTGCGGGCGAGCACGCGCAGCAGCGCGAACTCGTGCGGCGTCAGTTGGACGGGGTTGCCGCCGACCGACACCGCGCGTTTCTCGAGGTCGATCCGCAGCTCGCCGACCTCCACGACCGGCTCGGCGGGAGCGTCGGCGCGCCGCAACGCTGCGCGGAGCCGGGCGAGCAGCTCCTCGACGCCGAACGGCTTCGTCACGTAATCGTCGGCGCCTGCGTCGAGCGCCGCCACCTTCTCGGCCTCGTCACCGACGACCGAGAGGACGATCACGGGAGCGCTGCTCCACGTGCGCAGCTCGCGGCAGACGGCGGTGCCGCTGCCGTCGGGCAGCACGAGGTCGAGCACGACGGCGTCGGGCGGGTTGGCCGCGAGCGCCGCGAGAGCTCCCTCGGCCGTCTCGGCGGTCTCCACCTCGTAGCCGGCGCCGTGCAGGCTCGTGCGCAAAGCGCGCAGGATCTGCGGCTCGTCGTCGACGACCAGAACGCGAGCGGTCATGCCGGGACCACCACTCGACGTTCTGCCAGCGGAAGCGAGAGGACGAGATGGCCGCCGCCGGGATCGTCCTGTGCCCAGAGCCGGCCGCCGTTGGCCTCGGCGAACCCGCGCGCGATGGCGAGGCCGAGCCCGGAGCCATGGCCGGCCGCCCCGCGCTGGAACGGCTGGAACAGCGCCTCCCGCTGCTCGTCGGGCAGGCCGGCGCCCGAGTCGATGACGTGGATCCGCAGCTCGGTGGCGCCGAGCTCCGCACGCAGCAGGACGTGCGACGCGGCCGGCGAGTAGCGGAGCGCGTTCTCGAGCAGGTTGGCGAGCACCCGTTCGATCTGGGCGGCGTCGACCTCCACGGGCGGCGTCTCCGAGCCGATGTCGAGCCGGACGCGACCCGCTTCGGCTCCGAGGCCGGCGAGCGCCTGGCCGACGAGTTCGTCCACATGCCACAGCTCACGGTGGGGCTCGGCCGCTCCCGCCTCGAGCCGTGAGAGGTCGAGTAGCTGCTCGACGACGCGGTCGAGGCGCGTCGCCTCGGCGCGAATCGTCTCGGCGAGGCTCAGCCGGTCCTCCGCCTCCAGCGTCAGGCCAGGGCTTGCGAGCGCCTCGGCCGAGGCGAGGATCGCGGTGAGAGGCGAGCGCAGGTCGTGAGATACCGCCCGCAGCAGGGCCGTCTTCAGCGCGTCGCTCCGGCGCAGCGCTTCCGCTTCGAGAACTTCCTCGGCCAACCGCTCGCGCTCCTCGGTCAGCTTGCGCAGCGCGGTGAGAGCCGCCTCGGCCTCCTCGGCGCGCCGCCGCGATCGGGTCGCGAGCTCACTCACGACGGCCGCGGTGACGAGGAAGACGATCAGCGCGAACCAGTTCTTCGAGTCGGCGATGCTGAACGTGTAGAGCGGCTCAACGAAGAAGAAGTTGAACGCGAGCACGCTCCCGATCGCCGTGCCGACCGCGTAGGTGATCCCCCAGGCGACGGCGACCGGAATGACCGCGAGCAGGTAGAGCACGACCAGGCTGAGCACGGGCACGTGGCCCTTCAGCAGCTCGATGGCGCCCGTGACGAGCGCGAGCGCCCCCGCGCAAGCCGCGACCCGGGTGAGCGTTTTCACCCGGGCAACGGTACTCCGCGTTACCTAGCCGTGGATCGAGACGAGGATCGGGATGATCAGGATCGCGACGATGTTCGTGATCTTGATCATGGGGTTGATCGCCGGGCCGGCCGTGTCCTTGTAGGGATCGCCGACCGTGTCGCCGGTGACCGCGGCCGCGTGGGCCTCGGAGCCCTTGCCGCCGTACTCTCCGTCCTCGATCAGCTTCTTCGCGTTGTCCCAGGCGCCGCCGCCCGCGGTCATCGCGATCGCCAGGAACAGACCGGTCACGATCGTCCCGATCAGGAGGCCGCCCAGCATCTTCGCGTTGATCAGGCCGACGACGATCGGGAACAGGATCGGCACGATCGCCGGCAGGATCATCGAGCGAATCGCCGAGCCGGTGACGATGTCGATCGCGGGCCCGTACTGCGGCCGCTCGGTGCCTTCCATGATTCCGGGGTGCTCGCGGAACTGGCGGCGCACCTCCTCGACGACCTCGCCGCCGACGCGCCCGACGGCCTGCATGGCGAGGGACGCGAACAGGAACGGCATCAAGCCGCCGATGAGGAGTCCGGCGATGACCCAGGCGTCGTTGAGCGCGAAGAACGTCGGGAGCCCGTGCTCGGCGAGGCCGTCCGAGTACGAGCCGAAGAGGACGAGTGCGGCGAGCGCGGCGGAGCCGATCGCGTAGCCCTTC
>DATFSG010000230.1:0-7721 GCA_035262765.1 Gaiellaceae bacterium
GGTCACGCCTGGGGACTGGGCTGGATCCTCGACCGGTGGGGCGAGGTCGACGTGATCGGACACGACGGAAACTCGATCGGCCAGAACGCCTTCATGCGGGTCGCGCCGGGCGAGCGGTTCGGCTTCTGCCTGGAGACCAACGTCGGCAGCGCCCTCCTGATGTACCGCGAGCTCGCGCGCTGGCTCTTCAGCGAGCGCTTCGGTGACGGGATCGGGCCGAACCCCGACCCGCAGGTGATCGACGAGAAGAGCGTCGCCGACCCGGCGCGCTACACCGGCGTCTACCAGCGCGAGGGCCTTCGCCTCGAGGTGAACGCGGACGACTCAGCCCACTTGCTGGCCACGGTGGAGCCGACACACGAAGTCGCCCAGAGCCAGGGCTGGCCCCCGATGATCGACCTTCCGCTGCAGCCGACCGACCGGCCCGACACGTTCATGCTGCGCGTCCCGATTGCGGACGCGGACCTGCCGGCCGTCTTCTTCGCACCGGAGGATCCAGGTGGCGAGCCGACCTACCTCCACTACGGCGGCCGCGCCAAGCGCCGCGTCTCCGCCGGATAACGTGCGTCGCTGACAGTGGCTAGCGCGCCCGCGATCGAGGCTGCGGGGCTGTGGAAGCGCTTCGGCGAGGTGGAAGCGCTCCGCGGGGTAGATCTGACGGTCGAAGCCGGCATCGTGCTCGGCCTGCTCGGGCCGAACGGCGCGGGCAAGACGACGGCGGTGCGGATCCTGACGACGCTGCTTCGCCCCGACGAGGGAAGCGCACGGGTGGCGGGCCACGACGTCGTCCGCGAGGGCGGCCGGGTGAGGCGGAAGATCGGGCTCGCGGGCCAGTACGCGGCAGTGGACGAGAACCTGACGGGCTTCGAGAACCTCGAGATGGTCGGCCGCCTCTACCACTTCGACCGTGGTGCCTCACGACACAGGGCGGCCGAGCTGCTCGAGGAGTTCGGGCTCGCAGAGGCGGGCAAGCGCCTGGTGCGAACGTACTCGGGCGGGATGCGCCGCCGCCTCGACCTCGCGGCCGCCTTGGTGGCCCGACCGCCGATCCTCTTCCTCGACGAGCCGACGACCGGCCTGGACATCCGCAGCCGGCTGGCGCTCTGGGAGTCGATCGAGCGCCTCGTCGGCACCGGGACGACCGTGCTGCTGACGACGCAGTACCTCGAGGAAGCCGACCGGCTCGGCGATCGGATCGTGGTCGTCAACCACGGGCAGGTGATCGCCGAGGGTACGCCCGACGAGCTCAAGGGTCAGGTCGGGGGACACCGACTCGAGATCCGGCTCGCCGACGAGGCGCTGGCGTCCGCCGCCGCCGAGGTGCTCGCCCCGGTCGGGTCGGGCGCGCCCGTGCTGCACGACGGAGCCGTCTCGCTTCCGATCGAGAGTGCCGCCGGCGCGGTCACGAACGCCGTCCGCAGGCTCGACGAGGCGAACATCCCGATCGAGGACCTCACGACCCACCATCCGACGCTAGACGATGTCTTTCTTACCCTGACCGGTCAAACGACCTCCGAGGCGGAGGAGGAGTCTTGAAGGCGGTCGCGCAGGAGCTCTCCGACATGTGGGTGCTGGCCGTCCGCAGCTCCAAGCGGATCCCGCGCCAGCCCGACCTCTTGATCGGCTTCACGGTCCAGCCCGTCATGTTCGTGCTGCTCTTCGTGTACGTCTTCGGGGGCGCGATCGCGACGCCCGGGTACAGCAGCTACGTCGACTACCTGATTCCGGGAATCGTCGTTCAGACGATCGCGTTCGGCGGCTTCGTCACGGCGCTCGGGCTCACCGACGACCTGAAGAAGGGCCTGATGGATCGCTTCCGCTCGCTTCCCATGTCGCGCGCCGCCGTGCTCACCGGCCGGACCCTTGCCGACGTGAGCACGAACATCGTCCAGATCGTGGTGGTGCTCGGCGTGGGGTTGCTCGTCGGGTTCGGCTTCACGACGGGCGCGGTGGACGTCGTCGCCGGGCTCCTCCTGCTCCTGCTGATCGGCTACGCGTTCTCCTGGGTTTTCGCCTTCGTAGGCCTCTCGGCCTCGTCGCCCGAGTCGGCGAACGCCTACGGCTTCATCATTCTCTTTCCGGTCACCTTCGTCTCCTCGGCGTTCGTACAGGTCGAGTCGATGCCGAGCTGGCTCCGGCCGATCGCCGAGCACAACCCGTTCACCGTCATGGTCGACGCCATCCGCGGCCTCTTCGTGGGCAACCCGGTCGGGAACGATCCGTGGATCGCCACGATCTGGGCGATCGGAATCACGCTTGTGTTCGCCACACTGGCCATCTGGCGCTACCGCCGGGTCGTCGCGCGGTAATCCGGGTAACCGGACTACTTCAGGTCGAATCGATGAAGCCCGCCCGACTCAACGCCGGCGGACTCACTGCCCGATCTGCCGCACAGGTGGCGCTGCCCGTCCGGCTCAACGGCGAAGTGACGGCGATAGAGGCCCTCGCGGTTGAGATAGACCAGCCGACCGCAGGTCGGACAGAGTCTCGGACGGCCGCGTCGATTCGTGGGGGAGTCCCGGAAGGTCATCGCTGTTCGAAGGTAGGTGCTGCTGGGGGAGCGCGGCTGGACCCGGATTGGTCAACGCGGTCCCGCCGCGGCAAGCTCCCGCGGCGGGACCCCCAACGGGCCGTCAGCCCGTGTACTGGATCTTGATCAGCTCGTCCGTCTCCTTGGTAGGGACGGAGATCGCCTTGTTGCTCGAGTCGACCATCGTGATCAGGTCGCCGTCACCGCCGTACAGCAGGTGGTTGTTCTTCGTGCCGGCGATGCACTCGTCGAAGTAGACGTCGCCGTACCTCGCGAGCGCCGACTGGCCGCCGTTCACCGTCGGGGCCTCCACGATCCACTCGGCGCAGTTGCCGACGAGCGTCGTTCCTTCCGGCGCCGTCTTCGTGAAGGACGTCGAGGCGCCGGTGGTGATGTTCGTGAGGTAGAAGCCCGCCTCGGTGTCGGAGTGGACACAGATCGCGCAGAACATCACGTCGCCCGACGTGACCGGGAAGTTCGCGATCTGGACCTCGAAGTTCGGGTACCACTCCCACCACACGTAGGTCTGCTTGGCGGTGAAGAACCCGAACGAGATGACGTCGCACTCGGTTCCCGCCTGCAGCACGTCGGGTGAGCCGTCGCCGTCGATGCCGACCCAGCTCGCGCAGTAGTAGCTGCCGACGCCGGGCGCGACGACGTCCGGAACCGTCCACTGCCCGATCACGTACGTCGCCGTATCGCCCCTGCCCGCGAACGAGACCGCGCCCGACCAGTTGGTCGAGGTGTCGTTCGCGATCGTGTTGCGGATGCCGTGCTGCTTGTCCGTCCGCAGCGCGAACTGCGGCTCGATGATCGTGAGCGGGCGCGACACCATGCGCTCCCAGGTCTCGTGCAGCTCCGGATGCTTGTCCTTGTCCGGCCTCGCCGGATAGCCGTAGACGAGGAGCTCCTTCTCCTCCGCCTGCAACGGGTCGAAACCCTCGGGCGGGTGCTTGAACAAGCGCACTCCGAGCGCCTCGTGGATTGCCTGAGCAGCGTGTCGCTGCTCGGTCTCGACCTGAGCCATATCCCACCTCCTTATGGCCCGACGACCGCCACCGCGATCGACGGATCCGACCAGGGCGGCCCCGGGTTGTCGTAGTTCCAGTCGGCGGCGTAGCCGCCGTCGTAGCCGGCCGGGTTGAAGGCCCGGCTCGTCGTGTCGAACCAGAACGTGTAACAACCCGCGGGCGCGTCGGCCGGGACGAGGTACGTCGCGATCGTGCTCCACGAGTTGTCGAACTTGTTCTCGTACCAGTGCTGGGTCACGGCGGGATTGCCGGAGACCTCGTTGAGTGACACGCCGCAGCCGCCAGCGCCGAGCACGGCCCAGCGGAGGTGGCCGGCCGACACCGCGGCGCCGATCTGGATCTCGACGTCGGCGGGGTGGCTCCGCGTGATCACGGGGCACGACCCGAGCAGGTTCGTCCAGCCGCTCGCGCCCGCGTACCGCCATTGGAACAGCGTCGGGAAAGGCGTCGTCGTCGGCGGGACGTTGTCGATCACCATCGTCACCGGCGGTGCGCTGTAAATCACCGATTTCGCCGCATCGCCGAGCTCCAGCGTCAGCTGCCACACGCCCGCCGCTCCCGTGAGCCAGTCGAGCAGCAAGTGCTCCGGCTGCCAGTGCAAGGAGTCGTCGAGGATCTCGTACCAGCCCTGAGGATCCGGGCTGACCGTGTGCGACTGGAACCCCGGCACCCAGCGCGCGAGCGGCCAGCTCGCGATCATCGGCACCGCGGGGCTGAACGCCGCGGCCGGCGGCGTCGGCATGCCGTTCCCCGGCGCCACGGCGCCGAGAACGCGGTAGTACGCAGCGCCCTTCGCGTGCACGCAGCCGTACAGCTGCAGCTCGCCGAAGAACGGGGCCGTCGACGGCTTCATCTCGGGGGAGGAGAAGAGACCGCCGGGACGCGGCTTGTTGGGCCGGACGGCGAAACCGCTCGCTGCGTCGAAGTACGTCGGCGCGGACTCGATCGGCATCAGGCCGGCCCGCTGGATCGCAACGTCGCCCTCGTCGCACGGCGGCGACGGGACGCAGTACGGCGACCTGAGCGCGACCGCGATCTGCGACGCCTCGATCGTCACGTACGGATCCGCTCCGCCGTACGAGAGGTCGAAGTAGCTGCGGTAGATCACGTCGTCGGTGCCGTCTCCGTCGACGTCCTGCGTCACCTCGAAGCTGATGTCCGGCACCTCGAAGATCGGCTCCCACTCCCGCACCCAGATGTCGAAGCAGCGCAGGAACGGGCCGACCCAGCGGTCGAGATCGATGCCCTCGAGCGCGAGGCTCTCGCCCTTGACGTGGTCGACGAGCGCCTCGTGGCCGACCTCGGTGAACCGCTCCTTGAGCGTGTGGGGCAGAGGCGGCTCGAGCCCTTGCGGGAACGCGGAGGCGGCGAGTTGTTCGACGAGCGGCGTCGCCTGCGTGCCGAACGCGGTCGCGCGCGACGCGGCCAGGATCGCTTGCCGGGCGGGGCGTCCGATCGCCTGGGTCAGGTCGCCGCGCTCGGCGACCAGCGCCGCAAGCTCCACCGGGTCGCCCGGGTTCGGTGGCGGGAAGTTCGGCTGGATCTCGACCTCCTGAGCCAGCCGCGCGAGCAGGTCGGCGATCGACGGCTTGAGCAGGAACTCCTCGTAACAGAACCGCTCGCGGCGCCAGCGCAGGATCCAGTCGATCTCGAAGCGGGGGATCCAGACGCAGAAGTTGCCGCAGTCGTCGGTGACGACCTTCGTCAGCTCCTCGGTGTGGCAGCGGATCGGGAAGAGCCACGCGTAGAGCCACTCCTCGGGGAAGTAGCCCCAGAAGTCGCAGTCGGTGTCGAGGACGTGCACGGTCGCGTACGGGACCGGATATGAGATCCCGGTGTCCGGGTCCGTCTTGACCACGCGGCCGCAGACGCGCCGGAAGAGCAGCCACTCCGGGTCGATCGCCCATTTCAGTTGCTCGGAGATCGCCGCGATCGTCTGGCCCTGGACCTCGTTCGTCTCGAGGCCGGCGAGGGAGGCGAGCCGCTGGGCCGAGAGGGCGTTGAGCTTCATCTCGTCGGGCGCCGGCGCCTTGCCCGGTGTAAGCCCGGCGACGTTGGACTTCGCTCTTCTCGTCTGAGGCTCTGCGCGCTTCCGTGCCATTGCTCTCCCTTCAGGTCGTCAGGTCAGCGGCGTGAGGCTCCGCGCCGGGCGAGCGCCGTGACGAGCGCGGTCGCCCGGTCGCGTGGAGCCGGTGCGGCGCGCGGACGCGCGGCGCGCTTCTGCGCCGCTGCGGCCCGCTTGCCGCCGCAACATCCGCTCACGGCGAGGGCTCCGGCTCGTCGCCGTCAGGACAGCAGCGGTACTCCTGCGCCTTGTCGAGCAGCTCGATCTGGCGCTTGAGCAACTCGTTCTCGAGGTGCTGCCGCTGCAGGTCGAGCTCGATCTCGCGCTCGAGCGCGGGCTCGCACGTGTCGCATTCGTCGAGGCAGCCCTTGACGATGATCCCCGCGGTCGGGAGGGCGATCTCACGCTCCCAGTTGAAGAGCTTCGCCGCCTCCGCCGAGATCTCGCCGGCCTTCGTCAGCAGCCCTTCCGCAATGAGCGCCTTCTCGGCCGCCGCCAGCGCGGCGTCGCGCGCCGCCGTGGTCACCGCGCTGCCGGCCACTCCGGTGAGGAGGGCTGCGTTGAACAGACGCAGGCTCGACTGCTCCGACGCGAGCGAGCTCGTGGCGTTCTGTTGGACGGAAGGCCGTTTGTCGCTCGTGGCGAGGATCCCGTCGGGGATGACCGTGACGCCGTTCGACGGCGGCGGGTTGTTGAGCTGGACGTCGGTGGGCGCGTTCGGATCGAGCACGATCCGGTCGATTCCGATCAGCTCCCACTTCAGGATCTGGCACTTGTTGAGCTTGTAGAAGAGGTACGTGAGCGCGTGGCAGCGGTTCGGGTTCACGAACGTGCGCGACGACGACTCGAACTGGTCCTCGGACGATCCCTCGGAGTGCGTGCGCGTGCTGACCTCGCCGATGCTGGTCGAGCTCGCGGCGCGCGTCGAGATCTCCATGTTCCGGCTCGACGAGTCTGCGTGCTGGGACAGGCTCGAGGCGAACGCGCTCGTCGCCTTGGAGTCATACGAGCTGCCCGAGGCGGAGCCGCCGATCGAGAAGAAGCCGAGGTCGATCCCGAGCCCGCCGCCGCCGCCGACGGCCGAGCTGTGGAACGTCGAGGTCGAGCCGGCCTGCTGGTTGACGTTGACGTTCGAGACGGCGTTCGCCATCCCGGCCATGAACATCGACTCCTCCGACGTCGTGTGCTGCCGGTACGAGAGATCCGTCTCGCTGTCGAAGCTGAAGCGCGAGTGGCGGTCGCTCGTGAAGAGGCGCACGGACTCGCCCGGGAGCAACGTGATGCTGTAGGCGATGTCGCCGAGCGAGAGCGGCCCAGAGCAGCGCGTTAGCCGGAAGCGGAGGACGATCACGATCGGCGGGTTCACGCGCCCTGCGGGGTCGTTGGACGGGTTGAACGGCAGTCGGAAGGTGAAGTCGAGGTAGTCGCAGACGTCGCACGGCTCTAGCGGCGGGCAGCAGTCGATCGCTGCGATGCCGGCGGGGCTCTTGGCCATCGTGGCGCTCCTCTCGGTTCGGGTGAACGAGTGCTAGCGCCCGCGCGTCACCGGGCCGTCACCGGGCCGTCGTCGCTTCGCGCGCACGATCTGGCCCACCGGAGAGCCAAGGGTCGGTGTCGCCGAACTGCGGCGCCGCGTCTTCTTGCGCTTGCTCCCACAGCACATCGAGGTCTCCCTTCGGGTTGGTCGCTTGCTCGAGCAGGCAGGCGGCGCCCGAGAGCGCGAGCCAGGTCAACACGCGCTCGCGCGGGCGACGGGCGACGGCGGCGGCGATCGGCGCAGCAGTCCAGATGCTGAGGCAGTAGAAGCAGTCCATCGCCTGCCCGACCCAGCTGTCGCCGGCTCGCTGACGGAGCCGCACGACCGCGTCGGCCGGTCCGTCCTCCTCGACGAGCAGATGCGTGACCCGCCAGGTGGCGAGGGCGCCCACCACGAAGCGGGCGGCGAAGCTTCCGTCCTGCACGGCCGACCTCTAGCGGCCGCGCGTCACCGCTCCGTCAACGCTCCGAGAACTCGCGGAGCCAGGCCGCGACCGCGGCGAGGATCGCCTCCTCGCCCTCGGCGCCGCGCGCGTCCCACCCCGGCTCGTCCGCGTCG
>DATFSG010000231.1:0-3809 GCA_035262765.1 Gaiellaceae bacterium
CGCGTCGTCCTCGAGCGCTTCTGGGGCAGCGAGCCGCTGCCGTATCGCTCGTGGTCGGTGCACCCCGGGCCGCAACCGCTCGAGCGGGAGTTCTGGCGGCGGCGCGACGTCGAGGTGATCGACATGGCGCCGGCGGCCTACGTCGCCGAGCTGGAGCGCGTACTGGAGAAGGCGTCGTGACCGGCGTCCCGGAGAGCCCGTACAAGGGCCTCGCCTCGTTCGAGGACTCGGAGCTCGATGCGCTCCTCTTCTTCGGCCGCGAGCGGGAGATCGCCGCCGTCGCTGCGAACGTGCTCGCGACCCGGCTGACCGTCCTCTACGGGCCGAGCGGCGTCGGCAAGAGCTCGCTGCTCTACGCCGGCGTCGCGCGCCGGTTGCGGGAGCAGAGCGCCGCGCCGGTCGTCGTGCACGACGCGTGGGCGGAGGATCCGGCGGCTCGCCTGATCAACTCGGTGCACGCGGAATGCGGCGAGCTCGGTGCCACGGCGGGTCTCGTCGACACGGTGGCCGCAGCGGCGCAGCAGAACGGCGAGCTGCATCTGCTGCTCGACAATTTCGAGGAGTACATGCTTTACCACGGGCTCGAAGGGCCGCTCAGCACGGCCCTGCCCGAGCTGCTGCGCCGCCCGGGCCTGCGCGTCAACGTCCTGCTCGCGCTGCGCGACGACGCGCTCGCCGAGCTCGACGACTTCGCGGGCCGGATCCCCGAGCTGTTCTCGAACCTGCTGCGCCTCGACCGGCTCGACCGAAACGCGGGCCGGGCCGCGATCCTCGGGCCGCTCGTGCGCTACAGCGAGCTGGCCGGCGAGTCGTTCACGGCGGAGGACGCGCTCGTCGAGGCGGTGCTCGACGAGGCCTCGACCGACCACGGCGTCGAGGCGCCGTATCTCCAGCTCGTGCTCGAGCGGCTGTGGGACCGCGAGCGGGAGACGGGCTCGCGCGAGCTGCGCCTCTCGACCTTCCGCGCGATCGGCGGGGCACGCGCGGTCGTCCGCGAACACGTCCAGGGAGCGCTCGATGCGCTGCCGCTCGCCGAGCAAGAGGCCGCGTCGCGGGTCGTCCGCCAGCTCGTCACTCCGTCGGGGCGCAAGGTCTCGCACGAGCCGTCCGATCTCGCCGAGTACGCCGAGGTCCGGGACGCCGAGCTTCGACAGCTGCTCGAGACGCTCAGTCGAGAACGGATCGTGCGCGGCGTCAACGGGATGCAGGGCGCGCCGACGCGTTACGAGATCTTCCACGACGTCCTCGGGCCGCCGATCCTCGCCTGGCAGGCCGAGCACCAGCTGCGGCGCGAGCGGATCCGCGCCCGCCGCCAGCGTCACCGCCTGTACGCAGTCATCGCCGCGAGCCTCGTCGCGCTGGCGATCGTCGCCGGTGTCGCGGTCTTCGCCCTCGTCCAGCGAAGCGACGCACGCACCCAGGCCCGGCACGCTCACGGCGGCGCGCTCGCCGGCCGCGCGCTCGCGGACATCCCGACCAACCCGCAGGTCAGCGTCGGCCTCGCCTTGCAGGCGGCGCGCCTCGCTCCTGGACGCCAGACCGCAGACGTCCTCCGCTCGAGCCTCGCCGCGATGCGCGAGGAGAAGATCATCCGGCTCGACGGGCACATCGTCGCGACCTCGTTCCAGCCCGGCGGCGGTTTCCTGCTCGTGGGGAGCGACAACGGACGGCTCGGGCTCTACGATCCCGCCGGCCGCCACCCCAAGCTCCTCCACCTCCCCGGACTTGCGCTGGCGGTGTGGAGTCCGGCCGGCAACGTTTTCGCCACGGGCACCTCACGCGGGTCCGTCGCCATCTGGCAGCCGGGCAGCGTGAAGCCGCTGTACACGATCTCGACCGGGTCGCCCATCACCGCGCTGTCCTTCGGCTCGAAGACGTTGCTCGTCGGGAGCGGCAAGAAGGTCCGCCTGCTCGATCTCGCCTCGGGACGCGTCAGGGCGTTCGCCGTCGGCGGCGGTGTCGTGGCGGGCGCTCTCGACCCGAACGGAGACGTGTTCGCCGTCGCCACGCGACTCGGCAAATCCACGGTCGCGTCCATCCTCGACGCTCGGACCGGCCGCGTCGTCAGGCATCTCCCCGAGGCCGGCATCCACTCGTTCGCATTCAGCCCGGACGGGAAGCTGCTCGCATCGGGCAGCCGTGACGACACGGCCCGGATCTGGGATGCACACACCGGCCGGCTGCTCCACGTCCTGCAGCACAAGGGCTACGTCCTCGGTGAGAGCTTCTCGTCCGATGGCGCCTCGCTCGTGACGTCGAGCTACGACGGCGCCGCCTACGTCTGGGACGTCGCCAGCGGCCAGCGCGAGCTCCTGCTCGTCGGTGCAACGGGCTCCACGAACGCGGCGGTCTTCAGCCCGGACGGAAGCGAGATCGCGACGGCTTCGGCCGACTGGCTCGGCCGCATCTACTACAGCGAGGACGGGCGGCTGCTCGCGCCGCTGGCCGGCCACGGCGAAAGCGTGACGACCATCGGCTTCGATCCGAGTGGCCGCACAGTCGTCACCGGCTCGAACGACGGCACTGCGCGACTCTGGGACGCGCTGCCGCCGGGGACGCTCATTCCGATCGACACGCGTACCACTCCGGTGCAGACGTTCTGGGCAGGCCGGGATGCCGTCACCGTGGCGGGGCGTCGTGCGCGCGTCGTCACCCCGTCCGGACGCGTCTTGAGGAAGTTGACGCTGCCTGCGCCGATCAATGCGGAGGCGGTGGCCGGGAGCTCCATCGCCCTCACGGACAGGTCGGGACATCTCCTCGTCTACCGCCACGGCGCTCCGCACCTGAGCAGTGGCGTCGGCGCCAGCGCGCTTGCGTTTCTCAAGGACGGACGGCTCATCTTCGGTCGGGGACACACGGTGAGGTACGCCGACGACGGTTCCGTGCTGCTCGAACGGCTTGGTGGGCCCGTCGTCGGTCTCTCGACCGGTGGCGACCGGTTCCTCGTGCGGTCGCCGGAGTCCGTTCGCATCTACACCGACTCGGGCAAGCTCGTGAGCACGCTCCCGATCGCGACGCAGCATGCCGTTCTCTCTCCGGGCGGCCTCGGTGTGGCGACGACGAAGGGCAACGCCGCGCAGCTCTGGGACGCAACGACGGGCAAGCTCCTCCACACGCTGTCCGGCCACACCGCGCAGGTCAACGACGCCGAGTACTCGCCGAACGGCCTCAAGCTGGTCACGGTCAGCAGCGACCACACGGGGCGGATCTGGAGCGCTCGTACCGGGCATCTGCTGCGGAAGCTCATCGGGCACTTCTTCGCGGTCAACACCGGGAGCTTCAGTCCCGACGGCCACTGGATCGTCACCACGAGCCAGTTCACCGACGGCCTCTGGAACGCGGACACCGGCAAGCTTCTCTTCTACCTCGGCCGCTCCACGAAGCCGCTCACGAGCGCGAGCTTCAACCCGAGCGGGAACTGGATCCTCACGGGCAGCGAGGACGGGACGGCCAGCGTCTACCACTGCGTGGTCTGTCAACCGCTGCCCGGGCTTGAGGCGACCGCCAGAGCGCGTCTCCGCGCGTTGCGCTAGCCGTCGACGGACTGCAGCGCGCAGCGCGGCTCGTGCCGCTCGGCGAGCAGGAGCAGGAGTGCGTGCAGCTGCTCGCGCTGCTCGGCGTCGAGAGGCGCGAGGTACTCGTCCTCCAGGCGCTTCGATAGAGCGCGCAGCTTCGCCAGCGTCCTCTTGCCGTCGGCTGTGATCCGGACGATCTGCCTGCGGCGGTCGTCGGGATCGCGCTTGCGCTCGACGAGCGTCTGCTCCTCGAGCTCGTCGAGAAGCCCGACGAGCGTGCCACGGTCGTAACCG
>DATFSG010000232.1:0-5983 GCA_035262765.1 Gaiellaceae bacterium
GGCATCGAGCTTGAACTCGAGACCCGGCGCGACGGCGAGCCACCGCTCCGGATCGGCGCGAGTCGAGACGACGAAGCGCACCGGCAGCTCCTGGCGACCGAATGCCTCACCGAAACCGAGCTCGTTCTGGCGCAGCGCGAGGTCGAGCAGCGCACCCTCGAACGCCCAGCGGCGATAGCCCTCCGCGAGCTCCTCGAACTCGTCGAGGTGGTGCGAGAGATCCTCGACGGTCCACGTCCCGGCGAGCATGAGCTCCGCGGGCACGCCGTCGTGCATCTCGGCCTCGTAGGTTACGTCTTCCCCCTGGCCGGTCGCGCCCTCGCCCTCGACCACGACCGTCGTGGTCACGCGCGTCCAACCGCCCGGCGTCGCGGACTCGCGCCGCTCGAGCGTGTAGTGGTCGACGCGCACCGTCAGTCCTGCGACCGCTTCCCAGAGCGCCATACTGCGGAGATTATGAGGCGGAGCCTGTTGGGCGTTGCCGTTGTCGCTCTCGGCCTCGCCGCGACCGCTGCGGCCGGCCTCCCGAGGGCGGGTGCGCTCGTGCCCGGACGGTCGCTCGGCGGGATCCGGCTCGGGGAGTCCCCGGGAGCTGTCCGCGCCGCGCTCGGCACGTTCTACGGGACTTGCCGCGGCTGTCCGCGCCGGACGTGGTACTTCACCTACGCGCCGGACGACAAGCACGGGCTCGCGGTCGAGTTCACCGGCGGGAAGGTCTCCGGCGTCTACACGCTCTGGCGGCCCGCGGGCTGGCACGCGCCGCACAAGCTCGGTTTCGGCACCTCCGTGCTCGCCGTTCACCGGCTCACCGGCGCGTCGCAGACGGCCACGTGCACCAACTACGAAGCGCTCGTGCGCGACTCGGCCCACGCGCGGACGGCCTACTACCTCTACGACGGCAAGCTCTGGGGATTCGGCCTCTTCCGGCGCGGCGCCTCTCCCTGCCGATGAGCATCGAACTGCAAGACGTCGAAAAGGCCGCGCAGCGACTCGCCGGGGTCGCTCACCGCACGCCCGTCCTGACCTCGCGCACCCTCGACGAGCGGACCGGCGCCAACGTCCACGTGAAGGCGGAGTGCTTCCAGCGCGGCGGTGCCTTCAAGTTCCGCGGCGCGTTCAACAAGATCTCGTCTCTGGACGAGGACGCATTGCGGCGGGGCGTCCTCGCCTACTCCTCCGGCAACCACGCGCAGGCCGTCGCCATCGCCGCGGCGCTCCTCGGCTCGCGCGCGACGATCGTGATGCCCGAGGACGCGCCGGCCGCGAAGCTCGACGCGACGCGCGGCTACGGCGCCGACGTCGTGCCGTACGACCGCTGGACGGAGAGCCGCGAGGAGATCGGCGCCCGGCTGGCGGAGGAGCGCGGGCTCGAGCTCGTCAAGCCCTACGACGACCCGCTCATCATGGCCGGCCAGGGAACGACGGCGCTCGAGCTCCTGGCCGACGCGCCGGAGCTCGACCTGCTGCTCGTGCCGATCAGCGGCGGCGGCCTCATCGCCGGCTGCGCGACCGCCGCGAAGGCGCTGCGGCCGGCGATCCGCGTCGTGGGAACCGAGCCCGGGGCGGGCGACGACACGGCCCGCTCCCTCGCCGCCGGCGAGCGCCTGCACATCGACGTCCCTCAGACCATCGCCGACGGGCTGCAGGCGACCGAGCCCGGCGAGCTGACGTTCGAGGTGAACCGCCGGCTGGTGGACGACGTCGTCACCGTGACCGACGAGGAGATCGTCGAGGCGATGGTCTTTCTGTTCGACCGGCTGAAGCTCGTCGTCGAGCCGAGCGGGGCCGTCGGGATCGCGGCGCTCCTGAGCGGGAAGCTCGACGCTCGCGGACGTTCCGTCGGCGTCGTGCTCTCGGGCGGCAACGTCGGCGCCGCCCGCTTCGCAGAGCTCGTCTCTACGAGACCTGCAGGCCGGCCAGGATGACCTCGATCATGGTCTGCTCGGCCTTCGCGACGTCTTCTTCCGCGGACGGCAGGCGCCCGAGCACCCAGCCCGTCAGCAGCTCGTCGATCGCGCCGTAGACGACGGTCGCGGCGAAGACGGGGTCGACGTCCTTGCGGAACTCGCCGCTCTCGATCCCGCGCGTGATCACGCGCTGAATCGCGTCGATCGGGAGCGTGAGCTCGCCGATCCGCTCGCCCAGCTCCGGGCTGCGGCCGAATTCCTGGATCACGACGCGCACCACGTCCGGCAGGTGAAGCCAGGTGCGCAGGACGATCGCCGAGATGTGGCGGAGCTGGTCCGCCGCCGGCTCGGCGGTCTCCTCCACGCTCTCGATTCGCGTGACGAGGAGGCTCCAGTTCTCGTGGAAGACCGCCTCGAGCACCTGGTCCTTGGACTTGAAGTAGTGGTACAGGAGCCCGTGGGCGACGCCCGCCTCCTCGGCGATGTCGCCCACCCGGCTCGCATGGAAGCCCTTGCGCGCAAAGACGCGGACCGCGGCATCGAGAAGCTGCCGCCTCTTGTCCTCCACCGCAGAGGTCTGGTCGACCAAGGCGGCCAGAGCCTACTCCGGCTTCTTGCCGTCTGTCACGGCCGAAGGCGCTCCCGCGCCGAGATCCTTGACAGCGCCCGCGACCCGCCCGATCGTCTGCTGCAGCTCGCTCGGGATGATCCAGACCTTGTTCGACTCGCCCTGCGCGATCTGCGGGAGGGTCTGGAGGTACTGGTACGCGAGCAGCTCGGCGTCCGGCTTGCCCTCGTGGATGGCGTTGAAGACGGTCTCGATCGCCTTCGCCTGGCCCTCGGCCTCGAGCACCGTGGCCTGCTTCTTGCCCTCGGCCTTCAGGATCGCGGACTGCTTCTCGCCTTCAGCCTGGAGGATCGACGACTGCCGCTCGCCCTCCGCCTGGAGGATCGCGGCGCGCTTGTCACGGTCGGCGCGCATCTGCTTCTCCATCGAGTCCTGGATCGAAGCCGGCGGGTCGATGGCCTTGAGCTCGACGCGGTTCACCCGAATCCCCCACTTGCCGGTCGCGTCGTCGAGCACGCCGCGCAGCTGGCCGTTGATCTCGTCGCGCGAGGTGAGCGTCTTCTCGAGCGCCATGCCGCCGATCACGTTGCGCAGCGTGGTGACCGTCAGCTGCTCGATCGCCTGGATGTAGTTCGCGATCTCGTAGGTCGCCGCCTTCGCGTCGGTGACCTGGAAGTAGATGACCGAGTCGATGTTGACCACGAGGTTGTCCTCGGTGATCACCGGCTGCGGTGGGAACGAGACGACCTGCTCGCGGAGGTCGATCACCGACCGGATGCGGTCGACGAACGGGACCACGAGCGTGAGGCCCGGCGTGAGAGTGCGCGAGTACCGGCCGAGGCGCTCGACGACGCCGGCCTGTGCCTGGGGAATGATGCGAATCGTCCGCGCCAGGGTGACGATGACAATGACCGCGACGACGATGATGGCGATCAGCGGATACATGCGGGTTTCTGCTCCTTCTCGTGTTCTCTATCTGTAGACCAGGGCTGTCGCGCCCTGGATTTGCACGACCTCGACTTCGGTGCCGACGTCGAACTCCTCACCGTCCATATAGGAGCGGGCACTCCACTCCTCGCCCCCGATCTTGACTCGCCCGCCGCGGCTGTCGACACGCTGGAGGACGACCGCCTTCGCGCCTTCGAGCGCGGCGGCGCCGGTGCGGATCGCGCGCGGCATCTTCACGTGAGCCTTCGCGATTGGCCGTAGAAGGCCGACCGACGCGAACGAGCCGACGCCGAAGACGATGATCTGAATCCAGATGTCTCCTCCCAGCGCCGCGACCAGCGTGGTGGCCAGCGCAGCCAGGGCGATCGGCCCGAGGAAGAAGAGCCCCGGTGTGAAGATCTCGCCGACGGCGAGGAGAACCGCGACGATTGCCCAGATGGCCCAGGCCGGCATGTCCTGAAGATTACGCTGGAAGTGGCCTGCGATCTATCCTGATCGCATCATGAAGCGGGCGCTCCTCGTCGTGCTGGCCTCGCTCGTTTTCGTCGGTGTCGCCGTTGGGGCGCAAGCGAATTCCCGGCCGCGCGTGCTCGCGATCACTTTCGGCCCGGATCTCGAGATCAATCCGGTCACCCAGGACTACCTCACGAGCAAGCTCTCGCAGGCGGCGAACGACCATTACGACGCCGCGGTGATCCTGCTCGACACGCCGGGCGGCCTCTCGACCTCGATGAAGACGATCTACCAGGCCGAGCTCGCCTCGAAGATCCCGGTGATCGTCTACGTCTCGCCGGCAGGCGCCCGGGCCGCCTCGGCCGGAGTCTGGGTCTCGCAGGCGGCCGACGTCCTCGCCATGTCCCCCACGTCGAACATCGGCTCGTCGACGCCGATCGACGAGAGCGGCAAGAACCTCGGCTCGGACCTGCGCCGCAAGGTGATCAACGACGCCGTCGCCTCGCTCACCTCCCTGGCGAGAACGCATCACCGGAACACGACGTGGCCGGCAAGGGCCGTGCGCGTCGCGTCGAACCTCACGGCGCAGCAGGCGCTGAAGATGAACGTGATCGACACGATCGCGCCAACGCTGCCTGCCCTCCTCGACAAGCTGAACGGCTACCACACGAAGGACGCGCAGCGGCCCTTCACGCTGCACCTCGCCAACGCGGAGATCGACACGGTCAAGCCCGGCTTCTTCACGAACTTCCTCAACTTCATCATCAACCCGAACCTGCTCAGCATCCTCTTCCTGCTCGGGATCATCGGGCTCATCTTCGAGGTGCTCCATCCCGGCGTCGTCCTGCCGGGCGCGCTCGGCGCGGTCTCACTCGTGCTGGCCCTGTATGGCTTCTCGGTCCTGACACCGAGCTGGGGAGGGATCGCGCTGATGTTGCTCGGCGTCGCGCTCCTGGTCATCGACCTACACGCGCCGACCCACGGGGTGCTCACGATCGCCGGGGTCATCTCGCTCCTCTTCGGGATGGCGCTCCTGTTCCAGAACACGCCTGGGGGCTATCACGTCAACCTGTGGCTGATCGTCGGCATCGGCGGGGCGATCTGCATCTTCTGGGCCTTTGCGACGGGGAAGGCAATGGCGGCGAGACGCCTGCCGGTGGCGACCGGCGTGGACAAGATGATCGGGCACCGGGGCGAGGTGCGCGCACCGGGCCTCGTCTTCGTCGACGGCGCGCTCTGGCAGGCGCAAGCCGCCGACGACTCCGAGCTCGTCACCGGCGAAGAGGTCGAGGTTCAGGCCGTCGACGGCCTCCAGCTGACGGTGCGGCGATAGGATCCGGCCGTGCTCGGGTTCGTCAAGGTGCTGCGGGAGTACGAGCGGGCCGTCTTCTTCCGATTCGGCCGGCTGCTCGACCCGCCGCGCGGTCCGGGACTCGTCTGGAAGATCCCGATCGTCGACCAGATCGTGAAGGTCGACCTGCGGACGATCACGCTCAACATCCCGCCGCAGGATGTGATCACCAAGGACAACGTCCCCGTGCGGGTCAACGCGGTCGCCTACTTCAAGATCGTCGACCCGAAGGACGCGATCGTCCAGGTCGAGAACTACATGGCCGCGACCTCCCAGATCGCGCAGACGACACTCCGCGCAGTGCTCGGCCAGCACGTACTCGACGAGCTCCTGTCGGAGCGCGAGAAGATCAACGCGATCCTGCAGGAGATCATCGACGGGTCGACCGGGCCCTGGGGGATCAAGGTCACGATCGTGGAGGTGAAGGACGTCGAGATCCCGGGCGGGATGCAGAAGGCGATGGCCCGCCAGGCCGAGGCCGAGCGCGAGCGGCGCGCGAAGATCATCAGCTCCGAGGGCGAGTTCCAGGCGGCGGAACGGCTGAAGGACGCAGCCCTCGTGCTCGAGGAGCACCCGGTCGCGCTCCAGCTGCGCTACCTGCAGACGCTGATCGAGATCAGCGGCACGCCGTCGACGACGGTCGTCTTCCCCGCGCCGATCGACATCATCAAGCCCTTCCTCGAAGGCCCCGGGAAGAAAGACTCATAGCCCGAGCAGCGGCGGGAGCTCGCTCAGCGTCTCGATCCGCGGCTCGAA
>DATFSG010000233.1:0-3169 GCA_035262765.1 Gaiellaceae bacterium
CTTCGGCGCGGCCCGCAGACCGGGCAGGAATGCGCGGAGCACCCAGACGCCGCCGAGGTAGTTGATCCGGATCAGCCGTTCGATCGTGTCCGGATCGCCGTCGAGGAAGCGCGTTCGTCCCGGGATCCCGGCGTTGTTGACGAGTAGGTCGATCCGCGGGTGCCGCTCGAGGATTCGCGCGGCGACGGACTCGACCTCGGCGCGGTCGGAGACGTCGCAGGGCTCGGCCTCGCCGCCGAGCTCCTCGGCGAGCGCCTCGAGCCGGTCGGCGCGACGGGCCAGCAGGACGCAGAGGTCGCCCCGCGCCGCGAGCAGCCGGGCGATCTCCACGCCGATGCCCGAGGAGGCGCCTGTGACGACCGCGACCCTGGCCACGCAGGGGAGGCTATCTCTCTAGGATCGCGCCATGGCCGGAACTTTCGCAGGCAAGCGGGGTCTCGTGCTCGGGGTCGCCAACAAGCGCTCGATCGCCTGGGCGATCGCGCGCCAGCTTGCCGACGGCGCCGCCAGCCTGGCGTTCACGTACCAAGGCGAGCGGATCGAGTCCTCGGTCCGCGAGCTCGCCGCGTCGGTCGACTCCCCGCTCGTGACCGAGTGCGACGTCCGCTCCGACGAGGACGTGGCGCGCGTATTCGCCGAGGTTGGGGATGCGTTCGGCGGCGAGCTCGACCTGCTCGTCCATTCCGTCGCCTTCGCGGCTGCCGAAGACCTCGAGGGCCGCTTCACCGACACGCCGCGCGACCGGTTCTGGCTCGCCGTCGACGTGAGCGCCTACTCGCTCGTTGCGTGTGCGCGGGCCGCGGAGCCGCTGATGGAGAAGGCCGGCGGCGGCTCGATCCTGACGATGACCTACCTTGGCGGCGAGCGCGCGGTGCCGCACTACAACGTCATGGGCGTCGCGAAGGCGACACTCGACGCCTGCGTCCGCTACCTCGCCTGGGATCTCGGCGAGAAGAACATCCGCGTGAACGCGGTCTCGGCCGGCCCGGTGCGGACCCTTGCGGCCCGGTCGATCGCCGGCTTCACGACGATGGAGGACATCGTCGAGGAGCGCTCGCCGCTCCGCCGCCACATCACCGCCGACGACGTCGGCGCTGCGGGCGCCTACCTCCTCGGCGACGGCGCCGTCAACGTGACCGGCACGACGCTGTACGTCGACAGCGGCTACCACGCGATGGGGATGTAGCGATTCCGTAGTTCCCCCGGATGCGGCCCGGCCGCTGCGAGGCGACGATCCGGGCATGGCGTACGCAGAGCAGCGACAGGAGGAGCATCCGGTCTCGTTCGAGACGGGAACGGTCGGCGACGCGATGAGTCACGGCGTCATCAGCTGCTCGCCCGAGACGCCGCTCCGGGTCGTCGCCCGGATGATGGCCACCTACGGCGTGCATGCGATCTTCGTCTTCGAGTACGCCGAGGAGGACGAGGCGCCCCAGCTCTGGGCGGTCGTCTCCGACCTCGACCTCGTCGCGGCCACCCGGCTCGACCTCGACACGCTGACCGCGGGCGCGACAGCCGTCACGCCGCTCGTCACCGTCGCGGCCGACAGCTCGATCGGGGAAGCAGGCAGCTTGATGGCGCAATACGGGATCGCCCACCTCGCTGTCACCGACCCCGGCTCGCGCCGGCCTATCGGCGTCATCTCGACGCTCGACATCGCGCGAGCGATCGCAGCCGGTCACGGTCCGCGCGAAGTCTTCGCCTCCGCGTAGGGGTTTCTCCGCAGGCGACTTCCGGCGCAGCCCCGATGGCGTCGGGGCCGCCGCGTCCGACACTGCTCGAAAAGGATCACGGTTCGAAAGGAGTCGGGAGATGCGCAAGTCACTGGAGATCGGAGGATTCGTCGCAGCGGCAGTGCTCGTCGCGTTCGGCGTCGTCGCCATCGTGATGGGCGTGAACGGCCGCCAGACGGTCAACAACAGCCTCTCGCACGAGTACATCGTCGCGGGATCCGACATGACGCCGTCGGCGATCAAGGCCGAGGCGCAGAAGGCGGGCATCGCCTCCGCAGTCAAGCAGTGGCCGACGCTGAACATCGCCGGCCAGAAGATCGACACCGGCGCCAAGGCTCGCGCGATGGCGGAGTACATGCACATCCACGCGCTCGAGGCGACGGGCGGCTACACCTACGCCCAGATGGGGATCTACCAGGCGAAGCCTGGCACGCCGAAGACCCAGCTCATGGCGGGCGGCGGCACGGACAACACCCAGTTCGCCGCGATCGATCCGACGACGAAGCAGCCGGTGCAGAACGGCGCCCGGCAGGTCTGGATCAGCGAGACCGCGCTGACGGACGCACTGAACATGAGCTACATGGCCTCGCAGCTCGGACTGTTCGGGATTGTGGTCGGGATCGCCCTCCTCCTCACGGGCGTCGGGTTCGGTGTCCTCGCGGGCGCCGGGGCGCTCCGGAATTCCGAGACCGCAGTGCCGTTCCTGAAGCGATCGGCGGCCGAGAAGACTCCTGTGGTGCCGGTGGCATAGCTCCCGACTCTCCACCGCAGGACAGCGAGGGCCGCCGCAGGGCGGCCTTCGCGCGGTCCGTGGAATGCCGCAGACGAGATCCGTGCGCGGCCCGACGCCTGCCTGCGGGTCGGCGGCGAGGATCGTGGCATGGCAATCGACAACACGCGGCTGTGCACGCTTCAAGCGGCCGTCGGCGGGCACGAGGGATGCCCGAAGCGCGCATGTCCGTTCTGGGATGGCGGACGCTGTGCGTTCGAACAGCTCGAAGTCGAGGCCGATCCCGCACTCGCGGCCTGGCTCCTCGAGCTCCGCGAGCGCTTAGCCACCGCCGAGGCGACCGCGGGAGTCCAGGCCGCACACACCCTCTTCAGCCACCTGCTGAACGAGTCGGACGAGTAGAGCGCTACTCGGGCTCGAGCAGCCCGCGCTCGAGGGCGTAGGCGACGAGATCGGCGCGGGTCTGGAGCCGGAGCTTCTGCATGATGTGCGCCCGGTGTGTCTCGGCGGTGCGCACCGAGATGAAGAGCATCTTCGCGATCTCCTGGTTCGTGTGGCCGAGCGCGAGCAGACGCAGCACCTCGCGCTCGCGGTCGGACAGCGGGTCCTCTTCCGCGCGTTTCGCCGCCTCGGCGTCGGCGGCCACGAGGCGCGCGCCGAGCTCGGGGTTGACGTAGCGGCCGCCGCCCGCGACCTCGCGAATCGC
>DATFSG010000234.1:0-4578 GCA_035262765.1 Gaiellaceae bacterium
CGCCGGCGCGTGCGGCTACCTGCTCAAGGACGCGTCGATCCAGGAGCTCGTGTCCGGCATCCACGCGGCGGCGCGCGGCGAGGCGCTCATCTCCCCCAACATCGCCGCCAAGGTGCTGCAGCGGATCCGCGCGACGAGCGCACAGCCGGAGATCGAGGAGATGATCCGCGCCGAGCTCTCGGAACGCGAGATCGAGGTGCTGAAGCTGATCGCGAACGGCAAGGACAACGCCGTCATCGCGGCCGAGCTCCACATCAGCCCCAAGACCGTCAAGAACCACATCTCGAACATCCTCATGAAGCTCCAGATCGACAACCGCATCCAGGCGGCCGTTTACGCCGTCCGCAGCGGGATCGTCTAGCCGGCGGCGACTGCCGCTCTTCGCCTGCGCCTGACGCTCTGGAGGTTGCGGAGGAGCGAGCGCAGCCGGGCGAGCTCCCCGTCGGCGGTTTCGAGGCGCTTGGAGAGGTCGGCCAGCTCGGCGGCCGTGCTGTTGGCCGACGCCTCGCCGGCATCCCGCACGACCTCGCCTAGGCGCCGCTCGATGCGCGAGCGCTCGGCCTCGAGCTCGAGCTTGGCGGCGTAGCCGTCGGTCAGCGTCGACTCGATCGTGTCCAGGCTCGGAGCGCCCGCGCCGTTTTCGGGCATTCTGAGCAGCTCCGCGATCTCGTCCCGCAGCGGCATCCCACGATTATCGGACCGTTGAGCGACGACGGGAATGGGCCGCCCGGCCCATCTTCCAGAGTCACACGACCCATCTGACTTGACGTTTGGCCTCCCAGTTGAAAAATGGAAAGACCGTGCCTCTCCGTCTCGCCGCAACGGCAGTGGCAATCGTCGCGTTCTTCCTGGTCCCGGCCGCACAGGCCGGGTCTGGCAGCACGTTCCAAGCGCAGCTCGCGCGGGCGCTGCGCGCACGGCACGTCAGTCCCGCCAGGACGGGCGCGATCGTGCTCGACCTGCAGACCGGCGAGACCCTCTTCGCCCACTACCCGGGGCTGCCGCTCAGGCCCGCGTCGAACGAGAAGCTCGCCACGACGTACGCGGCCCTGACCGCGCTCGGCCCCTCCTTCCGCATCGAGACAGACGTGCTCGGCGACGGGCAGCAGAGCGGCGCGAACTGGCAGGGCAACCTCGTGCTCAAGGGGTACGGCGACCCGGCCCTGTCCTTCGCCCAGCTCAACTCGCTTGCGCGTCAGGTCGCGGCCGACGGGATCAAGCACGTGAGCGGCCGGATCCTCGGCGACGAGAGCTGGTTCGACACACGCCGCACCGGGGTCGGCTGGAAGCCCGCGTTCTATCTCCACGAGTCCCCGGCGCTCTCGGCGCTCATCGTCAACCGCGGCTGGACGGGACGGTCCGAGACGACGCGGCCCGCACTGATGGCGGCCCAGGTCTTCCGGAACGACCTGCGCCACGCCGGCGTCAGCGTGCACGGCGGGGCTGCGGTCGGTGCCGCGTCGGCTCAGGCGGCTCCGCTCGGTGATGTCGAGTCCGCCCCGCTCTCGGCTCTGGTGCGCCACATGGACGTCTACAGCGACAACTTCTACGCGGAGATGATGATCAAGGAGGTCGGCGCCGTGCAGGGCAGCGGCGGCTCCTCCTCGGCCGGGGTCGCTGTCGAGCGACGGCTGTTGCGCGAGGCCGGGGTGCCGCTCACGGGAGTGCGGATGGTGGACGGCTCCGGGCTCTCGCTCATCGACCGCTGGACGCCGCTCGGCCTCTCGACGCTCCTGCGGACGATGTGGCAAGACCCCGACCTTCGGCCGTACCTCGTCTCGGCCCTGCCGATCGCCGGCGAGACGGGCACGCTCGAGTACCGCATGCGCAGGCCGCCGGCCCACGGTCTCGTACGCGCGAAGACCGGGACGACGGACAACTCCTCCGCGCTCTCGGGCTTCGTCGGCACCCGGTACGCCTTCTCGATCCTCGAGAACGGCAGCCCGGTAAACACGCTGAACGCCGAGCAGTCGCAGAACCGCTTCGGGCAGGTCCTCGCCCGAGCCGCGCGCTCGAGCGGCTCCTAGGCTCGCTTCAGGCGCACGCGCGCTACGAGGACTCCGAGCGCCGCTCCGATGATCCCGCCGACGAGGCTGCTGGCGAGGTCGGCGAGCGTGTCGTAGTAGGCGGAGTAGTGGAAGTGGCCCGCGTATCTCACCTCGTACTCCACGATCTCCCACACGATCTCGGCGGCGCTGACGAGTCCCACCGCAACGACGCATGCGGCCCACTCCGGCAGGCGGAGCCTCCGCGCTGCCAGACAGACAACGAAGGCGAGCATCGCGCCGACGACGACGTGTTGCGGACTGCCGAGCCAGTTCGGCCCGCTCTCGGCGAGCACTAACTCTCGCCCAGGAGCTGGAGCAGATCGCTCTCCGCGAGGATCGGCACCTCGGCCTTCTGCGCCTTGGTGAGCTTCGAGGCGCCGGGCTCCTCGCCCACCACGAGGCCCGTCGTCTTGGCCGAGACCGAGTTGGTCACCTTCGCGCCGAGCGCCTCGAGTCGAGTCTGCGCCTCGTCCCGGGAGTAACGCTCGAGGGTGCCGGTGATGACGTACGTGCTGCCGGTGAGCGGCCCTTCGGGCGGCTTCTCGTCCTCCCCCGCCTCGAGGCACAGGCCGACGGCGCGCAGCTCCTCGACCAGCGCCCGGTTCTGATCGTCTGCGAACCAGTCGACGACGTCCTCGGCGCGGTCGGGGCCGAAGCCCTCGACCTCGGCGACCTCCTCGGGACTCGCGGCCATCAACTTGTCGACCGTGCCGAAGTGGCTCGCGAGATTGCGCGCGAGGACCCAGCCGATCGACGGGATGTTCAGGCCGAGGAGTACACGCGAGAACGGCACCTGCTTGGAGCGCTCGATCGACTCGATCGCAGCGGTCGCCGAGATCTCCCCGAAGCCCTCGAGCTCGAGCAGCTCCTCCTTCGTCAGGCGGTAGAGGCCTGGCAGCGAGCGGACGAGGCCTTGCTCCCACAGGATGCGGATCGTCTGCTCGCCGACGCCGTCGATGTCGGCGACTCCGGTCCAGTTGATCAGCGTCTCGAGGCCGCGCGACGGGCAGGCGCGGTTCGGGCAGCGGTGCATCGCCTCGCCCTCCGGCTTCACGATCGCCGTGCCGCACAGCGGGCAGTGCGTCGGCATCCGGAACTCCTTCGTCCCGCGCCGGTGCGGGCCGGCCGGGCCGACGATCTGCGGGATGACGTCGCCGGCGCGCTGGACGATCACGTCGTCGCCCTGGCGGATGCCCTTGCGGTTGATGTCCTCCTCGTTGTGCAGCGTCGCGCGGGTCACGGTGACGCCGCCGACCTCGACGGGCTCCATGATCGCCCAAGGGTTGAGCGCGCCGGTGCGGCCCACCCGGACGCGGATCTCGAGCAGTCGCGTGACGGCCGTCATCGGCGCCCACTTGTAGGCGCGGGCCCAACGCGGGCGGGAGTGCAGGACGCCGAGCCGTCGCTGCTGGTCGAGCGAGTCGACCTTGATGACGACTCCGTCGATCTCGTAGTCGAGCTCCAGCCGTCGCTTCTCCCACTCGACGCACGCGGCGGCGATCTCGTCGATCGACTCGAACCGCTCGGCGTACGGGTTGGTGCGCAGGCCGTGCTCGCGCAGCCACTCGAGCATCTTCAGCTGCGTCTCGAACTCGATGCCTTCGCAGCGACCGGCGCCGTAGACCCAGATCGAGAGCGGCCGGTCGGCGGTGATCGCGGAGTTCTTCTGGCGGAGGCTGCCAGCCGCGGCGTTGCGCGGGTTCGGCGCGAGCTTCTGGTTCGTCCCGGCGAGGCGCTCGTTCAGCTCGTTGAAGCCGCTGATCGGGAGGTAGACCTCGCCGCGGACCTCGATCAGGGCCGGTGGCTCGCCCTTGAGGCGCAGCGGGATTGCCTTGATCGTGCGGATGTTCGCCGAGACGTCCTCGCCCTGGACGCCGTCACCGCGGGTCGCTCCGCGCACGAGGACGCCGTTCTCGTAGGTCAGGTTCACCGCGAGCCCGTCGATCTTGGGCTCGAGCACGTAGGCGACCGGCTCGTCGGTGCCGAGGCGCTTGCGAACGTCTTCGTCCCACTTCCGCAGCGCTTCCTCGGTCGTCACCTTCTCGAGCGAGCCCATGGGCTCGAGGTGCTGAACCTTCACGAACTTGTCCGACAGTCCCCCCACGCGCCGCGTCGGCGAGTCCGGCGTGGCGAGCTCGGGATGCTCCCCCTCGAGCGCGACGAGCTCGTCGAAGAGGGCGTCGTAAGCCGCGTCCTCCATGATCGGCTCGTCCTCGACGTGGTAGGCGATGAGGGCGCGGTTGAGCGTCTCGCGCAACTCGGCGGCGCGCGCGGCGGCAGTCGTTGTCTTAGAGGACGCCAAGGAGCTCCTCGGCGCGGTCGACGATGGCGTCGGGCTCTTCGGCTTCGAGCTTCGCGCGCTCGTGGATCCGGCCCCAGGTCACAGCGGCCGCGAACATACCGGCCGCCTTGGCGGCGCGAACGTCGAAAGGCGAGTCGCCGACATAGGCGGTGGAGGCGGGATCGGCTCCGAGCCGCTCGGCACCCAGGAGGAGCGGCTCCGGGTCGGGCTTGTGCCGTTCCGTCTCGT
>DATFSG010000235.1:0-5137 GCA_035262765.1 Gaiellaceae bacterium
CACGTGTCGAGCTCACCTGTATCCGGCAGGAAGTAGCCGACGGCGCCCGCGTAGATCCCGCGCCGGAACTGCTCGAGCTCGGAGATGATCTGCATCGCGCGCACCTTCGGAGCGCCCGAGACGGTGCCGGCTGGGAACGTCGCGCGCAGGAGCTCGAACGGCGTGACTCCTTCCTGCAGCTCGCCGACGACCTCGGAGACGAGATGCGTGACGTGCGAGTAGCGCTCGGGCTGCATGAAGCGCTCCACCCGCACCGAACCGGGCAGGCAGACGCGCGAGAGGTCGTTGCGCCCGAGGTCGACGAGCATCGTGTGCTCCGCGCGGTCCTTCTCCGACGAGAGCAGGGCCGCCGCGTCGCCCTCGCCGGGCGCGATCGTCCCTGCGATCGGGTTCAGCTCGGCGCGGCGTCCGGTGCACTTGACCACCGTCTCCGGCGAGCTGCCGACGAGCGCGACGTCGCCCAGCTCCAGCAGGAAGAGGTACGGCGACGGGTTGACTCGCCGCAGCGCGCGGTAGAGCTCGACGGCCGACGCCGAGGTCGGGCGGGTCGCCCGTTGCGCGATCACGACCTGGAAGACGTCTCCCTCGCGGATGTGCTCCTGCGCGCGCTCAACTCGGCGGAGATGCTCCTCGCGCGCGGGCTCCCGCTCGAGCGGCCCGCGCGGCGTCGCGCCACGGGGCAGCGGCGGCGACGCTCCCGCGAGCCCGGTCGCGTCGCCCCGCAGCAGCTCGGCCACGCCGCGGGCGTGGTCGAAACGCAGCAGGACGTCGGGAACGAGGAAGAGGCTCTCGGGCACGCCTGCCCCGTCGTCGGGCAGCGGCACCGTCGGCTCGAACGTCGCGATTGCGTCGTAGCCGAGGTAGCCGACGACCGGCTCGCCGAGGGTCTCGGCCTCCGCGAACGAGACGAGGCGAGAGCCGGAGCCGACGAAGCTGTAGCGGCCGAGCCGGCCGCGCTCGACCGACTCGAGCAGGAACGCGCCGGCCGCACCCTCGCGCAGCGTGAGGTACGCGCCGAGTGGCGTCAGAAGGTCGGTTGGGAGCTCGGTTTCGGGCATGAAAAAAGCTCCTCTCGGAGCCGGGTCGAGCGGGACGGGGTGTTCCGGCGCACTCAGCGTGCGCGCAGGCTCCCGCCGCGCTCGGTGCGCCAGAGCCACCAGTTGCGGACGGAAGTCATGACGCCAGGGTAGGCAGGGGTTTCGCGACCGTCAAGCCGCGAAGACGTGACCGGCTTCCTCGAGGAGGTCAGCGGCCCGACCGAGGTCGGACGAGCGCACGAGGACATAGTCCGACTCGAAGGTCGAGATGACGAAGATCGGCAGCTCGGCATCCGCGAGCGGTTGGACGAGCGACGCGACGACTCCGCTGAGCGAGAAGTCGAGCGGTCCCATCACCTCGAGCACCGTCCAGCCGCGGTCGACGCTCTCGCCCTCGGGCACGTCGTGGTCGCGGCACACGACGGACACCTCGTGCTCGGTGCGGGTGACCGAGCGGAACGGCCCGATGTCCACCCACTCCGGCAGCTCCGAGCCGGGCTGGAGCCGGGCGACGGCGTAGCTGTCTGGGAGCGTCCTCAGCTTCAACGTCGGGACGCTACCGCGGAGTCGGCGCAGGGGGCGCAGGTAGTGTCGAGCCGCCGTGCCCCTGCCCGAGTTGCTCGAACGCCTGCTGACCACGCCCGGTCCCTCCGGGCAGGAACGCGCCGCCGCCGCCGTCTGGCGGGAGGCAGCTGGGCCGGTCGGCGAGGTCTCCTCCGACGTGCTCGGCAACTCCTGGGTGCGCGTGCCCGGCACGGCGGGAGGGCCGTCGCTGGCGCTCGTCGGTCACATCGACGAGATCGCCGTCGTCGTCACCAATCTCGGCGACGACGGGCTCGCCGCGGTGCGCCCGACGAGCGGGTGGGATCCGGCCGTGATGGCCGGTCAGCGCGTCGACGTCCTCACGCGAGACGGCGCCGTTCCCGGCGTGGTCGCCGTGCGGCGTGAGAAGCGCAAGCGCGGCGAGGGCCGCAAAGCGGTCGAGGGGGACGATCTGTTCCTCGACGTCGGCGCGAAGAACGGCGACGAGCTGCGTCGCCTGGTCCGTCCGGGCGACAACGTCGTGTGGCATGGCGCGCCGCTTGCCCTCCAGGGCAAGCGCGTCGCCTCGCGCGCCTTCGACAACAGGATGGGCTGCTACGTCGCGCTCGAGTCCGCCCGCCGGATCGCCGAAGCTGGCGGTGCGCCCGGCGACGTGATCGCGGTCGCCGCGGTACAGGAGGAGGTCGGAGACTTCGCGGGGTCGCGCACGGCCGCATTTGCCACCGAACCCGACATCGCCGTCGCGATCGACGTCACCCACGCGACCGACGTCCGCGGCTCCGATCCCGACGACGAGGGCAAGGTCGTCCTCGGCGGCGGACCGACGATCTCGCGCGGGCCGTCGATCCACGAGGACGTCTTCGAGCTGCTCTACGACACAGCCGAGGCGGAGGGCATTCCGGCCGCTGTCGAGGTCTCGCCGCGCGGCTCGACGTCGACGGATGCGGATGCCGTCTACCTCAGCCGGGCGGGCGTGGCGACCGGGGTCGTCTCGGTGCCGCTTCGCTACATGCATTCCCCGATCGAGACGCTCGACCTCGACGATCTCGAACACGCGGTGCAACTGGTCGTGGCGTTCGCGCGCAGGCTCGAGCCCGGGATGAGCTTCACTGGCTAACTTGGATTCGTGAGCCGTTCCGTCATCGTCTCCGCAGTTCGCACGCCGTTCGGGAAGCTGAACGGCGGCCTCGCTGCGTATCCCGCGACCGAGCTGGGCGCGATCGCGATTCGCGCGGGACTCGAGCGCATCGGCCTCGAAGGGCGGGAGGTCGACTACGTGATCATGGGCCAGGTGCTGCAGGCCGGCGCCGGGCAGGCTCCGGCGCGGCAGGCGGCGGTCGGCGCCGGAATCCCGATCGACGTCCCCTCCGACACGGTGAACAAGGTCTGCGCCTCCTCGATCCGCGCGGTCGAGATCGCCGACTCGATGATCCGGGCCGGCGACGTTGAAGTCGTCGTCACCGGCGGCATGGAGTCGATGACGAACGCGCCCTACGCGCTGCCGAAGGCGCGCAAGGGCTACCGGATGGGCGACGGAACGCTCGTCGATCTCATGATCTGGGATGGGCTCCGCTCGACCTTCGACGACCTGCACATGGTGGAGCAGGCGGCGAAGGTCGCTCGCGAGCTCGGCGTGTCGCGCGAGGAGCAGGACGCGTGGGCGCTGCGCTCGCACGAGCGCGCCGCGGCCGCGCAGGACGAGGGCCGCTTCGACGACGAGATCGTTCCGGTGGGCGAGGTGACGGCTGACGAGTCGGTGCGCCGCGACACGACGCTCGAGAAGCTCGGCGGCCTGAAGCCGGTGATGGATCTGGAAGGGACGATCACTGCCGGCAACGCTCCCGGCGTCAACGACGGCGCCTCGTGCGTCGTCGTCTGTTCCGAGGAGTTCGCGCAGCGACGCGGGCTCGAGCCGCTGGCCACGATCCTCTCCCAGGGCTATGTCGCGGACGAGTTCGCGTGGCTCGCTCGCACTCCGGCCAACGCGGGCGCGCGGGCGCTCGAGAAGGCCGGGAAGGCGATCGGTGACGTCGAGCGCGTCGAGGTCAACGAGGCCTTCTCCTCGGTCGCGCTCAATTCGGTCGCGATGCTCGGCGCCGATCCCGAGATTGCGAACGTCAACGGCGGGGCGGTGGCGCTCGGTCATCCGATCGGCGCGAGCGGCGGCCGGATCCTCGGCACGATGGTGCACGAGTTGCGTCGCAACGGTGGCGGGCTCGGCCTCGCCGCGATCTGCTCCGGCGGCGGCCAGGGCGATGCGCTGCTGATCGAAGTCTGAGCCGCCGGACCTCCTGACACCGCCGCCGCGTAAGAGCGGTGTCACCCGAAGGAGGAAGCCATGCGCAGGCTCGCGCTCTGTCTCGTCGCCGTTGTCGGAGCCCTCGTCATCGCACCGTTGGCGTTGGCCGACGGTCCGTCGTACGTCGTCCAGGGAGGCGCAGGCGTGGCAACCCCCGGCGGTTCGACCCACTGGGTCACCGTCTCGGACGGAACTCGCGGAACCTTGCTCGAGAAGATCACCGCCGGCGGGACAGTGGACTACTGGATCCGGTTCAAGGGCGCCTGGGGGACGCCGGTGCTCGGCCAGGGTCCGCAGGCCGGACAGGGGATCTCGCATGACGGCCGCACGCTCGTGCTCGAGTCGACCCCTGGGCCGCCCTATGCGGCTCCGAGCAAATTCCTCGTCGTAAACCTGCGCCGGATGCGGGCCGTCAGGACGATCGTGCTTCACGGCTACTTCTCGTTCGACGCGCTCTCGCCGGACGCGTCGAGGATGTACGTGATCGAGTACACGCACAGCGGCGATGTGAGCCACTACATCGTCCGCGCCTTCGACTTGCGCACCCACCGGTTGCTGCCCGGCAAGATCGTCGACCGCACCGACGACGAGAAGACGATGGCCGGCTACGCGATGACGCGGACGACGAGCGTGGGCGGGCGCTGGGTGTACACGCTCTACCAGAAGCCGTCCGGCGCAGGGTTCGTGCATGCGCTCGACACGGTCGGCGGGGTTGCCCACTGCATCGATCTTCCGCCGAATCACGGTCTCTACAACATCGTGCTCTCGATGCGTGACGGCGGCCGGACCCTTGCCTTGCGCTGGCGGAGCGGGCGTCCCTGGCTCGACGTCTCCGTAGGCACGTGGCAGATCTCATCTCCGGCGAGCGACGGCTTCCCCTGGGTCTGGGTCGGCGCGGGGATCGGCGGCGCGCTCGCGCTTCTCGCAGCCGGAGTCCTGCTACTGCGGCGCCGCCGCGGTAAGGAACTCGAGCAGCACCCCGGACAGGAGCTCGGGCTCGCGTAGCGTCACGTAGTGATCTGAGTCGAGCTCGACGTGGCGGGCGTTCGGAGCGCCGGTCGCCACGAGCGGGCCGATCTCGCGGAGGCCCGCCGGATCGTGCGCGGCGGTCACGACGAGCGTTGGCACTGCGAGCTCTCCGAGCCGTTCCTTCGCCGGCGCACCTGCGGGCGCGATCGGCCCGACGCCTTCGAGGAGCGGGTTTGCATCGGGCGTCTCGCGCCAGAGTTGCCGGATCCGGTCGTCGACGCCGAGCGGG
>DATFSG010000236.1:0-2105 GCA_035262765.1 Gaiellaceae bacterium
GTCGCCGGATCCTCTCGCCCGAACACCGCCGAGCCGGCGACGAGCAGCGAGGCCCCGGCCGCGTGCGCCGGGCCGATCGTCTCCTCGTCGATCCCACCGTCGACCTGGACGTAGACGTGCTCGGGCAACGCCGCGCGCAACCGCCGGATCCGATCCACCGCGTCCGGCATGAACTTCTGGCCGCTGTAGCCGGGATGGATGCTCATGCAGAGGACGAGGTCGGCATCCGCCGCCACCGCGGCCACGTCCTCCGGCTCGCTCTCGGGATTGAAGGCGACACCGGCCTGCAGGCCGTGCTCGCGGGCGGCGGCGATCGTCGCAGGAACGTCGTCGACAACCTCGTAGTGGAAGGTCGCGCTGTCGCCGCCGGCCCGGGCGATCTGCGGGAAGTGGCGCAGCGGGTTGTCGACCATCAGGTGGCAGTCGAGCACTCCCCCTGCCGCGTGCACGAGCGGCGCGATCGACTCGAGCACGACCGGACCGATGGTCACGGGCTCGACGAAGTGGCCGTCGCCCACGTCGAAGTGGAAGATGCGGCAGCCGGCGCCGAGGAGCGTCTCGATCTCCTCGCCGAGGCGTGCGAAATCGGCCGCGTAGAGCGACGGCTCGACTTCCGCGTTCCGCACCCAGTCCGGCCAGCTCATCCGGGCGATCGTAGGCGGGCGACGAAGAAGCCGCTCGTCTTATGGACGTGCGGCAGCGTGAGCAGGAACTCCGGCCGCGAAGGATGGACGAACGCCGGCCACTCGTCGCCGAGCGGGAGGACGTCCAGCCCGCTCGCGTCGACGACCGCCTCGCACTCGTCCGGGTTCAACGTGCAGACGGAGTAGAGGATCGTGCCGCCGGGTCGGACCCGTTCGGCCGCGGAACGGAGGAGGGCGAGCTGGAGCTCCGGGAGCGGAGTCGCGCGCCAGCGGAGGTCGGGTCGCTGGGAAAGAACGCCGAGGCCCGAGCAGGGAGCGTCGACGAGGACGCTGTCGAAGCCCGCGAGCTCGGGCGGCAGCGCCGTTCCGTCGGCTTCGACCACCGTGACGTCGTCGCGCCGCATCGTCGCGAGGTTCTCCCGCAGCTCGCGGGCACGAGCCGGGTCGAGCTCGACTGCGGTCACGTCACCGCGCAGCTGTCCGGTCTTGCCGCCGGGCGCCGCGCAGAGGTCGAGCACGCGCTCGCCGTCCGCCGAGCCGACGCAGAGCCCTGCGAGCTGAGAGCCGCGGCTCTGGGGCCACACCCTTCCGGCCTTCACCTGCGCTTCGCCCACGCGCTCGACGCGGTAGGCGCCAGGTACGTCGGTCGCCTCCGCACCGGTCGGTGGCTCGCCGCGTACGAGCCGGACGACCGTCTCGAGCGGCTCGTTCATCGCCCGCATCAGGGCAAGCGCGCCGTCCGCCCCGAGCACGCGCGCGAACGTCTCGTAGATCCAGTCGGGATACGACTCCTTCAGCGCGCCGTCGGGCAGCGACTCGAGCAGCGGCCGGATCCCGTCGGACAGCCGACGCATGACGGCGTTCGTGAACGCGATCGCGCGCTCGAGCCGCGCGCGGCGGACGAGCTCGACCGACTCGTTGACTGCCGCGTGCTGTGCGGTGTCCGTGTAGCCGAGCTGGTAGGCGCCGAGCCTCAGCGCCGCACGTACCGGCGGGTCGAGCTTCCGCACCGGCCGCTTCCCGAGCGTCTCGATCGCGTGGTCGAGCGTCCGCACGCGCTGCACGGAGCCGTATGCAAGCCGCTGCGCGAACGCGCGCTCTCGCTCGTCGAGCCCCTCGGCGGCGCTGCGGAACGCGCGGTCGGCGTACGCCTCCTGCTCGAACACGCGCAGCAGCACCTCGTACGCGGCCCGCCGCGCGGGGCTAACGTCGGCCACGGAGATAGGCGTCGTACGTCATGCGACGGCCGCCGGCGGGCTGCACCTCGACCGGCTCGAAGGAACCGCCCTCGCCCACCCGCGCCTGCCAGACGATCAGGTCGTCGAGGCGGGCGCCGATATGGGGCGAGAGCGCCCGGACGCGGTTGACGAGCTCGTGCGCCGGAGCGGCCGGATCGAGGACTCGGTCCTGGGGGCGGATCTTGTCCGCGTAGGTCATGCCCTCCTGGGGCTGCGGCTCGAA
>DATFSG010000237.1:0-4353 GCA_035262765.1 Gaiellaceae bacterium
TGCCATCCCTGATCGCGATAGGAGCCAGTCAGGTGACGAGAACGTCCGCGGAACAGCCCGCAACCAGTGCGCTGCTCCAGTCCTCGACGCCCGCGAGCTGCGAATGCTTCAGATCGACGGCAACGTCGGGCCACGACTCGAGTCCCAGCGCCTGCGCGCCGCCGGCCGAGCCGATCGCGAGTAGGTCGTCCACCGCGAACACATCCCGCCGGCCGGACTGGCGGCGCGCGATCCCGTCGAGCTCGCGGAGCTCCTCGAGCGGGTCGATCCGTACGTTCGAGTCCGATCCGATGCAGAGGTCGATGCCGCGGTGAAGAAGCCGCTCGACGGGCAGGAACCCGTCGCCGAGATTGGCTTCCGTCGTCGGGCAGGCACACACGGACGCACCCGCAGCCGCGAGCAGGTCGAGCTCGTGCCCGTCCGCGTGGGTCGCATGGACGACCGTTGTGCGCGGGCCGAGGCAGCCGCACGCGGCGAGCAGCTCGATCGGACGCAGCCCGTGCTCTGCGAGGCACTCCTCGATCTCGCGCGGCTGCTCGTCGGCGTGAACGTGCAGCAGCAGCTCGTGCTCGGCTGCGTACTGCCCGAGCTCCTCGAGCGGGTAGATCCTCACGTTCGAGTCGGAACCGATGCAGAGCGGGATCCGCCGGTGGAGGAGCCGCTCGACCGGCAGGAAGCCGTCGCCGAGGTTCGCCTCCGTCGTCGGACAGGTGCAGACACGCGCGCCGGCCGCGGCGAGCAGGTCGAGCTCGTGGCCGTCGGCGTGCGTCGCGTGCACGACCGTCGTGCGCGCGCCGAGGCAGCCGCACGCGTCGAGCAGCTCGATCGGGCGCAGGTCGTGCTTGGCGAGGCACTCGTCGATCTCGCGCGGCTGCTCGTCGGCATGGACGTGCAGCGGCAGCTCGTGCTCGGCGGCGTAGCGGCCGAGCTCCTCGAGCCAGTCGCGAGGACACGCGCGGACGGAGTGGGGGGCCACCCCGACGCGGATCCCGCCGGCCCGCAGCTCCTCGAGCTCGCGCAGATACGCCGCCACGGACTCCTGGCGAAAGCGCTCGATCCCGCCACGGGCATAGGCGACGTGGAGCAGGACGAGCTCGATCCCGGCTTCCGCGGCAGCCTCGGCCGCCGCACGTCCCTCCTCGAGCCCGAGATAGTGAAACTCCCCGACCGCCGTGTAGCCAGCCGCGCGGAGCTCGCGATAGACGTCGACGTACTCGCGCCGGACGCTCTCCGACGTCTGCGCGGCGGCGAGCTCGAGCATCGTTTCGCGCCACGCCCAGAAGTCGCCGCCTTCGGTGCGCCCGCGCAACGCCCGCTGGAACGCGTGGCAGTGCGCGTTGACGAAGCCGGGGATCCGAGGCTGCTCCTGCACGCCCGTATCCTTCCTCACATGGAGGCTCAGGCTCCCGCGGTCCCGGCTCCGCTCGCGCAGATCCCGAACGCGCTGACGATCGCGCGGCTCGCGCTGATCCCGATCTTCGTCGTGCTCATGGTCCAAGCCGGCCACGACCCGAGCTGGCCCGCCGGCATCGTGTTCGGTATCGCGGGGATCACCGACCAGGTGGACGGCTTCCTGGCGCGCCGCTGGCACGTCGAGTCGCGCTTCGGGCAGATCGCCGACCCGCTCGCCGACCGGCTGATGATCGACGCGGCCGTGATCCTCCTCGCCTACTACGACCGGCTCCCCTGGGTCGGGCTCGCCGTCATCATCGGCCGCGACGTCATGCTCCTCGCCGGCGCAAGGGTCCTCGCCCCGCGCGGGATCGAGATCGAGGTGAACACGGTCGGGAAGGCCGCGACCTGGCTGCTCTACGCCGGGATCGCCTTCCGCATCGTCACGCATCCCTCGACGCAATGGCCGCTCTACCTCTTCTGGGCCGGGCTCGTGCTCGCCGTCGTCGCCGCCGTGTTCTACATCCGGACGGCGCGGAAAGAACTGCGCCGATGAAAGCCGTCGTCATGGCCGGGGGCGAGGGCACGCGGCTGCGCCCCCTGACCTCGAACCAGCCCAAGCCGATGGTGCCGATCGTCGGCAAGCCGTGCATGGAGCACATCGTCGAGCTCCTCAAGCGCCACGGCTTCGAGGACGTGATCGTCACCGTCGCCTTCCTGCCGCAGGCGATCCGGAGCTACTTCGGCAGCGGCGAGTCGCTCGGCGTCGACATCGGGTACTCGGTGGAGGAGTCGCCGCTCGGCACCGCCGGCTCCGTCAAGCGCGCGGCCGGCCGGCTCGACGACACGTTCCTCGTCATCTCGGGAGACGCCCTCTGCGACGTCGACCTGACGGGGCTCGTCGAGGCGCATCGCGAGAAGGGCGCGTCGGTGACGATCGGGCTCAAGTCGGTCGAGAACCCGCTCGAGTTCGGGATCGTCGTCACCGACGAGGACGGGCGTGTCGAGCGCTTCCTCGAGAAACCCTCGTGGGGCCAGGTCTTCTCCGACACGATCAACACCGGCATCTACGTCCTCGAGCCGGAGGTGCTCAAGCACATCCCGCAGGACCGGCCGTACGACTTCTCGAAGGAGCTGTTCCCGCTGCTGCTCGAGATGGGCCGGCCGATCTACGGCCACGTCTTCGACGGCTACTGGCAGGACATCGGGAACCTCGACCAGTACCGGCAGGCGAACTTCGACGCGCTCGACGAGAGCGTACGGCTCGAGATCGACGGGATCCGCATCCGCGGCGACATCTGGCTGGGGGACGGAGTGGACCTCGACGACCTCGACGCGATCGAGGGGCCAGCGTTCCTCGGCAACTACTGCCGGATCGCCCGCGGGGCGCACATCGGCCCGTACTCGGTGCTCGCGTCGAGCGTCACCGTCCGCGAGCGCGGCCGCGTCGTGCGCTCGATCGTCGACACCTCCACCTACATCGGCCGCAGCACCGACGTCCAGGGGGCGATCATCGGCCGCAGCTGCGACCTGCGCGCGCACGTGCGCGTGCACGAGAGCGTCGCGATCGGCGACGAGGTCACCGTCGGCGCCGAGAGCGTGATCCTGCCGGGCGTCCGGATCTATCCGTTCAAGGAGGTCGAAACCGGCTCCCAGCTCCACGAGAGCCTCATCTGGGAGTCGCGAGGGACGACCCGCGTCTTCGGCAAGGCCGGGGTCTCGGGGATGGTGAACGTCGACCTGACGCCGGACATCGCCGTGCGGCTCGCCGCTGCGCTCGGCACGGCGCTCAAGCGTGGCGCGCGCGTCGTCGCGAGCCGCGAAGGGGCTCCGGCCTGCCGGATGATCAAGCGGGCCATGATCTCCGGGATCTCGTCGACGGGCGTCCACGTGGCCGACCTGCGCGTCAGCCCGGCCGCCGTCGCCCGCCATCTCGTGAAGTCGGAGGCACACGACGCCGGGTTCCACGTCGGCGTCAGCCCGACCGACCCGGAGGTGATCCGGATCCAGTTCTTCGAGCCACCCGGAGTCGAGATGAGCGCCGCGATGCAGAAGGAGGTCGAGAAGCACTTCACGCGCGGCGAGTTCCGGCGCGTCGCGGCCGGCGAGGTCGGCAGCATCTCGTACCCGGCGCGCGTACGCGAGACGTACGCCTCCGAGCTGCTCTCGACGATCGACGCACACGCCGTCCGGGAGCGGCGGTTCCGCATCGTCGTCGACTACGGCTTCTCCGGCGCCTCGTACGTGCTCCCGCTCGTGCTCGGGCCACTCGGCGTCGAGGTCGTGGCTGCGCACGCCTTCACCGGCGAGGGACCGGAGTACGCCGACGCTGCGCCGGGGCTCGCGGCTTCGATCGGCCAGACGAAGCGGCTCGTGCCGGTGGTCGGCGCCGATCTCGGCGCCGTTTTCGACCGCTCGGCGGAACGGCTGCATCTGATCGACGAGCAGGCGCACGAGGTGCCCGTCGAGCAGGCGCTCCTGCTCTTCCTCCGCCTGCTCGGCTCGAACGGGCGCCACGGCAAGCTCGCCTTCCCCGTCACGGTGACGAGCCAGGTCGAGAAGCTCGTCGAGGACTCGCAGCTCGAGGTCGTGCGCACGCCGACCTCCCTGCCGGACCTGACCCGCGCCGCAGCGGAGGGAGACGTCGTCTTCGCCGGCGCTGTCGGCGGCGGTTACGTGTTCCCGGAGTTCCTGCCGGGCTACGACGCGGTCGCCAGCCTCGCCAAGCTCCTCGAGCTCCTGGCACCGGTCAACCGGCCGTTGTCGGAGCTGGTCGGCGAACTGCCGGAGCCGACGCTCGTCCACCACCAGGTTCCGTGCCCGTGGGCGCTCAAGGGGCTCGTGATGCGCGTCTTGAACGAGCGCCTCGCGGGCCGCGACCTCGACCTCACAGACGGGATCAAGCTGTTCGACGAGCGCGGCTGGGCGCAGGTGCTCCCGGATCCCGACGAGCCGCTGCTC